>CALGCW010000231.1 GCA_937884385.1 uncultured Clostridia bacterium
TTTATAAAATTATCATCGCAGGCATAGAATATAGGTATTAACTTGTCGGACATACATTAAATCTCCCTATCATATTTTTCTTTCAGATAAATATACTCGTACAGAATATCGTCAAACTGATAGTATCTAAAATGTTTATGGACGCGGCTGACGTGCCATTGCTTAATATTATCGGTGTGTGGATATGGAAGCCAGAACAATCTTTTCGAAAAATGTCTGACAACTGTGTGATTGTGCAAGAATTTTTGATCGTTGAATCGCTGTGGTAGCATTTTCTTTTTTGTTGTGGAACGTATCAATGCGCTTTGGTCTGCAAAAGTAAGCTTCTTTGTTTTGATTAAATTTCTTGCTTTTTCGAAAATACCCGTTCTTCGCATTTGGGGCATATTAAACAGAAGAACGCCTGCATTGATATAATTTGGCTGAATAAGATATTTACCGTAGTGATCTCTTGCCGCCGCATATTCATAACCATCAACATCTATATCGTACAGCAAATGAATGTCACGATTAAACATAATATCAACATCCAGATATAAGAGCTTATCGGGCAATCCTTCGACTTTGTCTGCAAAAAGTCGAATGAGCGTGTACGGAGAGCAATAGGCATCCTCGTTTGGACAATTTGAAAATTCCTCGTTATAAATATCGGTCACGTCAATTAAGACAGCGCGATTATCCGGGTTGTAGTTCTTGATGACTTCTTCAAAGAAGCGAATTTGCCGATCACTGATAGGTTGATATTTTTCATCGATATGGGACACGTCCATTGTAAAAACGTAAAAGGAAAACGGATCTTGAGACTCAGTGCGCTTCATAATCGACAGTGCACACGTCAGCATTCCGTCAAAAACACCGTCGTTGCCGCAAAATAAAATGTTAGTCATTTGAATTTTCTTTCTTTATGTATTGAATTTTAATTTCGGTTGATGATTTGGCTCTTTCGCACATACATTCGTAAACCCGATTTCTCATCTCCTTTCGCCTCTCTCTCGGAGAAATGCTTTCGTTGGGCAGAAAAGGACCGTCTACATAGGTAACAATTCGAGGTTTTTTGGAATATTTTCTTTTTTGATATGTGTTGGTAAAGCAAAATACGGGGGTGTCATACTTTATAGGATAATGGAACGATACGTCTGTAAATGGGCGTATTTTCGTATAATAAGGCCAAATATGTGCCTCCGGATAAATGACGATTGCCTTGCCTTCAGAAATACGCCTTTCTATTGCTTTCATGAAGTTTTGATACGCTATTCTGTCATCGGGAAGAGGCAATGCGCCGAGCGAAGGGGTAATTCTCCCAATATACGGAATCGAAACGTTATTGGGATGCACAATAACATATTTATCTTGTCGAGCACTCATCATATTTGGGATCAATGCGTCACCGATATCCTGTGTATGATTTCCGTATATGAAAATACCGGTTTTGCAGTAAGGCTTTAACTTTTCTGCGCCAATTACCTTGTGAGCAAAAGCAAGCTTTGTATAAACAAATGCAATAGGCATTGCAACGATTCTGTACCAAAAGAAATGCGTAAATCTTTTCCATAGGGTGTCATGGCAATATTGATATTCGCCATCAATCTTTCTGGGGGTTATTTGAGTCAGAGAAAACTCATCGTTTAATTCATCCGTGTAATATATCGTCGTTCTCTTGTCCATATTATTCCTCCCTCAAAACAACTAATCGCCGCTATATCGCCAAGTAACTCATAACAGAAGCAAAAACTACCTGAGTTTAATTGAGTATATTATATATCATCAAAGTTTTCGCCACGTAAATTCCAAAAGCGATTTTATTTACGTTGAGTTTACATAAAAGAAAAGAAGCCGAATGAATTTGACTCCATTCGACTTTAGAAAAAAGATATTATCATGGTGCAAGGGGCAAGCGAACCGTGAATGTGCTACCAACGGATAGTTTGCTTTGAACGGTAATTTCTCCGCCGCAAAGATCAACGATTCGTTTTACAATAGATAAGCCCAAGCCCAAGCCTTGTGTTGAATGCGAGTTATCTCCCTGATAATAGGGATCAAACAGATGCTTTAAGCTTTCATCGCTCATTCCTTCTCCCGTATCGGAGATTTCAACAAAGACATCCGTTTCCGTGGTATAATTACGAATGGCAATCTCGCCGCCTATCGGCGTATATTTAATGGCATTATCCAAAAGATTAAGCCATAGGTGTTGAAGCATCTCTTTGTTAGCAACGAATTTGACCTCAACAAATTCACAGTCGAACCCTATTTTCTTTTCAAGCCATTTTTGAGACAGTATAATGGAGCAAGCGCGAAGCTGCTCGCTGAGGTCGTATTCCTCTGTATCGGTCACTATTTGTTGAGATTCCAATTTAGAAAGCAAAATAGTATTTGTCGCCAGCCTTGAGAGCCGTGCTGACTCTGCTACGATTATTTCGAGATACTGCTTCCGTTCTTTTTCAGGAAGTTCTTTTTCAAGCAAAAGCGATGCAAACCCATTTATAGAAGCAACAGGCGTCTTAAATTCATGAGAATAACTGTTGATAAAGTCGTTTCTCAGTATCTGCACACTTTCAAGCTCTGCACACATTTTATTAAAATCTTCATACACCGAGAGCATCTCCGCATTTTTAGTTGGCTCTATTCTTTGATGAAAATCCCCCTCAGCTACCTTTCCTATGGCGGTGGTTAAGAGATTGATTTCTCTTTGCGTGGCACGGTAAAATGAAATCACGACAGGCAGCATCAAAAGAAGAATGACTGCATATATGCTTTGTATAATACAGAGTGAGAACAAGAAGCTACTACGTTCATTGAACAGATCCGTTACCAGCCAAGCAACCAAGCTGCACAACATCAAAAAAATTGCAATGGTATGCAGTGAAAGCAGAAAAAAAGAAACGTACTTGTTTTTAATATTTAATCCTTTTGTTCTATTTTTCATATGTTCACCCGTTCTTAATATCCGCTTTATATCCGAGTCCCTTGATTGTAACGATGTTGAACTCGGTGATGTTTTTCAAACGGTTACGAATGCGGCTGATGTGAGTTTTAACGGTTTCTTCTCCGCTTTCAGCATTCATTCCCCATATACTGTCAAGCAGTTGTTCCTTAGAAAAAATACGGTCGGGATAGGAAAGTAGCTTGAAAAGCAGATCAAATTCTTTTTTGGGTAATTCTATGTACTCTGTATCGGTATAAACCGCATATTTTTCGGAATCTATAACAACGTGTCCTATTTCAATTTTTTTGCTTTGTGCGATATTAGCACGGCGAAGAAGTGCGCTTACTCGCCAAATCAACTCGTCGCTACTGAATGGCTTTGTCATATAATCATCTGTTCCAAGTGAAAAGCCGTGTTGCTTATTGTCAAGACTCTCCTTGGCTGTCAGCAATAAAAACGGTAACTGATTGCCTTCGTCGCGAATGGTTTGAAGAAGTTCATAGCCATCCATCCGAGGCATCATGATGTCCGCAATAACCATGTCCACGCCGCCGCTATGAATAATGTCAAGTGCTTCCATGCCGTCGCAGGCAGTCACAACCGTATATATATCCGCAAGCCTTGCTTTTGTCAGCAAGCGCATATTTCTGTCATCCTCGACTATCAATATTGTTGCCATTGTTAATTCTCCATCCTGTATTTGCTACTAATGCAGTTTGATCCCAATTTCCTGCTATCATGCTCTTAATCATTTTTGCTTTTCACCTTTATTTTTTTGCATTGATTTCGCTATACCATACACCGTTTTTCTTGCAGTCATTGCACGGCGCAAACGCCAATACAGGATTGCGAAAGCCCCTCCCGCCGACGCAAGCAGTACAAAAACTATTATTACCGCAATAACAATGGGATTCATATTTCACCTCTGTTTTATTATTTGAAACTCATTATAACACAGAGGCGTTGCCGT
>CALGCW010000232.1 GCA_937884385.1 uncultured Clostridia bacterium
TGTAATGTCCGCGAAAGTCTGCTTTTTCCGCTTCCGGGACAGCCGATGACTATAATTCTTTGCATTTTGAGGATTTTAGAACTCAATCACAACGGGTGCGCCACCGAAGGAGCTGATGGTCGCCGTCGCGTTCTGCATATAGAGCACCTGCGTATTGCCGTCGTTCTCGTTGTACATACCGCGAAGGTTGGGATAGGCGTCGAGCATGGATTTTCTCGCTTCAAAGCGGTCGTCCTCGACGAGCTCGCACGCGACACGAATCCACGCGCCGTCCTTGAATGCGCAGATCTCCGCCTTGGGATTTGCCGCAAGCTGCTTTGAGGTGGGCTTGACCTTGCCTGTCTGTATGTAGAGCTTGCCCTCGAACTCGTTGATCGTGCCGAATGGACGCACACGAGGCTGATCGCCCTCAACGGTTGCCAAATAATAAACCTCTGCTTTTTTCAGAAAATCAAGTACTCTTTTCATAATCTTTCTCCTTTTATTTAACTGCCTTAATCGTATAAGTTGCTCCCCAATTATTGAGCACCTCAACCGATGCAAAACCTGCTTCGGCAAGTGCTTCGATTTCGTGCTGTACTGTAAGCGGCGTGTCGTAATGATAAAATTCATTATCATCAATCCCCTGTTCCGCTTTCAATGCGTTCAAGGTTTGGCGGTGCATTCTTTCCTCGTCATCGGACAAGGCAAAATAATCGGTCAGTATAAAACAACCGTTTTCCTTTAGTGCGGCACGAAGCTTTGCGTACAGCGGAATCTTCTTCAATTTTGTGAAATGGTGCAGGCTTTCCACCGATACGGCGGCATCAAATACATTCTCACCCAAAGGCACGTCAAAATACGAGCCGTGAATCAGCTTCAAATCCTTGTCCGCAAATTTGCGCTTTAGCTCGGCTAACATCCCTTGCGAGAGATCTATTCCCGTTACATTTGCCGAAGGACACAGCTTATAATATTCCGCAAGCTCAAGTCCCGTACCGCATCCCAAATCAAGCATACAGCAATTCACGGCTGTTGGCAACTGCTTTGCCGTAAAAGGATAGAATTCGTCTGCGGATTCGATGGCGGTCATCATATGCTCATCGTATCCGTCAAGCCGCGCTTCAAAGAAATCACTCATTTTTTCGAGCATAGATAACCTCCGTCAAATTCTTATTTGTTCATCCCATCTACCGTTTCACACGGCTTTGCCGTCATTTCCACCCACGCAGGACGGAAACCGCTTTTGACTGCGTTGCGGACGGACTTTATATTGCACCAAGCGGCGCAGTAAAACGGCACTTTTCCGCGATTCAAAATCTCGATGGCAAGACGGCTGGTAAGTGCCGAGGCAATTCCCTGCCTGCGATATGCGGGTAGCACGTCAATACCAATCTGCCACATAGTGTCGCAATCGGCACTGCATCCCGCAAGACCGACCAGCTTATCGCCGTCATATGCGCCTACGCCGAGCACGTCAAGATGCTTTCTGTCCTTACAAAGCGCATTCGACCATTCGGGCAAGTATAAGTCGGCAAAGTCGGACTGTGTCAAAAGCCGCATTTCGTAGGGGCAATCGAGCGCACGCAGAGCGCCCATGTCGGGCAAAAAATACTCCGCCATAAAGCAGATCTTCTGCCCCTTTTCCATCAATTTCTCGTTTAGCGCGTGCAAATGTGGCGTTTCAAACAGATGCTCGACGGGATATTTGTTGATGTAATTCTCGGCGATCTCACGGAATTCGGGCGACACCGATGCCACCACGTTGTTGCCGTAGGACACCAGCTGACAGGAAAACGGGAGCTTCAAATACCGTCTTGCGCCATCGTTCTCACGAGATGTGACGATGACGTTCTCGCTCTTTTCAAAGTCATCGGGCGCGGCGCAAAGGTCAATAGCGGATTGCGCCATCGCGATTTTCAAAATATCTTGGTTGGTCATATTTTTTCTCCATATGTTCTGTCAGTCTTTATGTTCGAGCCATTTTACATCGTATTCGATCATATATTTCTTGCACAATTCGATATTATCCCAGCAACCGTCAGCAACGACCTCTAAACTTTCATCGCAATGGAAAATATAGTATGCCTCGTCATTATCATACTTACAAATAGCAAGATAAGCAACATTATGAGCCACTTCACCGCCGGGATAATATACAGGTTCAAAAACACCTCTTTCAGTGAAATATAGAACCTTTGCACCATCAAGCTCTTTGGGGAATGTATATGAGGTTACAAATACCATACTGGTGTCAAGATCCACTGTATAAGCTGCATAACCATC
>CALGCW010000233.1 GCA_937884385.1 uncultured Clostridia bacterium
AGGCACTTATGAAGCAGGAGGGCTTCTATTATCAGCTTTATCAGAGTCAGTTTGATGTAGAAGAAAACGCAGAAGATATTTGATATATTCTTGGATGAAAGGATTTATGATGAATTTTTTTGCAGACAAACGAAAAAGGAAAATATTTATTATAGTTACTTCCATCGTTCTCGTAATTGCAGTTCTTATTGGGGCGTGTGTAATCTATCTTGGAGATTATTACAGAGCGGACAACGAGGCAATCGGTGCATTCCTGCCACAAGGTAGCGCGTGGAAGGAAGAACCAAACGGAAACATTGTTTTTGAGCCTAAAGGTGCAACTGCTGGATTGATATTTTATCCCGGAGGAAAGGTTGAGCATACAGCATACATTCCGTTGATGCAGGCTTGTGCAGAAAATGGTATTTTATGCGTTATCGTAGAGATGCCTTTCAATCTTGCCGTTTTTGATGTCAATGCAGCGGACGGCATCCAAAAAGAATACCCTCAGATTGAGAATTGGTACATCGGAGGTCATTCATTGGGTGGCTCGATGGCGGCATCATATCTTGAGAAGAATGCCGAGGATTATGAAGGTCTCATTTTGCTTGGCTCATACTCCACGGCTGACCTATCCGATACCACCCTTGCTGTGCTTTCGGTATTTGGCAGCGAGGATAAGGTGATGAACCACGAAAAATATGCCGACAACAAAACAAATCTCCCCGATGATTTCAACGAAATCGTCATTGACGGCGGTTGCCACGCTTACTTTGGTATGTACGGCGCGCAGGACGGTGATGGAACACCGAGTATTACGAATGAGGAGCAAATATACAGGACGGCAGAGTTAATTGCCGAATTGTTATGTAAAAAAGCGGAATGAATAAACCACGAAAAAAATTATCCGGTATCTGCGGAATGCATTATATAAAACTTGTATTACGTTCCTTACTTTTTGTTGCCGTACTCGTGTTTTATATATTGGATCGAACGGAGATCTTGACCTATCATGCAATTCTTCCGACTGTAATTTGGGTGTTCTTTGTTGTTGAAATGTTGCTTCGTTTCTTCCCATCAAGATTTGAAAGTATGGGTTGCCAAAAGCAGTTCGCAAAGAATTATGAGCCGATGGGAGAACAATGTGTTCCAACAAATCAGTCTTGGAAAAGAACGGCACTTGTTGCGGTTATATGGCTTGCACTTAATGCCGTAATCGGTGCTCTGTACTTTACGGACATATTTGATAGAGGTGTTTTGATTCTAATCGCAATCGGCTATTCGGTATGCGATATTGTCTGTATCCTTTTCTTCTGTCCGTTCCAAACGTGGTTTATGAAGAATCGGTGCTGTACTACCTGTCGCATCTACAATTGGGATTTCGCGATGATGTTCACCCCCCTCGTGTTCATTCCAAGCTTATATACTTACAGTTTGCTTGGATGCGCGCTTGTATTGTTGCTACGGTGGGAGATTACCTACCGTTTGCATCCCGAACGTTTTTCAACGGCAACAAATCGCTGTCTCGACTGCTCACGCTGTGAAGAAAAGTTGTGCAGCCACAAAAAGCAGCTTCAAGGCTTTCTAAAAAAATACAAAACGAGATTTTTCCCGTCTCGTGAAACCAATTGTAAAAAATAAAGAAATGGAGATAAACTTATGAAAATTGCAGTAACTTATGAAAACGGACAGATCTTTCAGCACTTCGGACATACCGAGCAGTTTAAGATCTATACGGTAGAGGACGGTAAGATCGTTTCTTCCGAGGTCTTGGACACGAACGGAAGCGGTCACGGCGCGCTTGCGGGATTTCTCGCGAAGCAAGACGTATATGCCTTGATCTGCGGCGGCATCGGAGGCGGTGCGCAGATGGCACTTGCGAGTGCAGGCATTCAGCTTTTCGGCGGTGTCAGCGGTTCTTGCGACGAGGCGGTAAACGCTCTGCTTGCAAATAAATTAAACTTCAATCCCGATGTCAAATGCGATCATCACAACCATGAACACGACGAAAAAGGACACAACTGCGGTAGTCACGGTTGCGGCTCGCATAATTGCGACAACCACAGCTGTAACAGTTAAAGGAGAATACATTGAAAAAACAATATCAGGACAAGGATACACTGTTTGATGATTCGGATGAGGTGTTGCTTCCGACGGCACTTGCAACAATGTCAGGTGCGGCTATGAACGTGCTCTATCATCAGACAAAGAAAATAATGGGCAGGATGGTAGATTACAAGGAGCTTAGAATGATCTACGCCTGCGCGATGAAAGAGATCAAAACCAAATTTGATATATTAAATACAGAGTTCAATCTCCAATATCATCGAAATCCGATCAATTCCATTCAAACGCGACTTAAAAGCACGTCAAGTATTATTGAAAAGCTTGCAAAATTGAATATGCCCGTTG
>CALGCW010000234.1 GCA_937884385.1 uncultured Clostridia bacterium
AGACCAAGAAAGAAAAAGTTCTTGAGATGACCATTGAGGAGCTTGACATGTCTGTTCGTAGCTTCAACTGCTTGAAGCGTGCAGGCATTGACACGGTTGAAGATCTTACCAATCGCACCGAGGAGGATATGATCAAGGTTCGTAACCTCGGTAAGAAATCGCTTGAAGAAGTTATTCAGAAATTGCACTCGCTCGGTCTTGAGCTCCGTAAGGAAGAAGACTGAAAATAAGACGAGCGCTTAGAATCAGAAAGAAAAACTGAAGAAGGAGGGAACTATAATGCCCGGAACAAGAAAACTCGGCAGAACCACCGCGCACAGAAACGCTATGCTTCGCGGAATGGTAACATTACTGTTGGAGAACGGACAGGTTGAGACCACTCTCACCAGAGCTAAGGAAGTTCGTTCGATCGCCGAAAAGATGATTACACTTGGCAAGAAGAACACTCTTGCAAGTCGCCGCGCTGCATTGGCATATATAACCAAGGAGGACGTAGTAACAAAGGTATTTGTTGAGCTCGCTCCCCTTTATGCAGAACGCAATGGCGGTTATACACAGATCTACAAGCTCGGTCCCCGTAGAGGAGACGGCGCTGAAATGGCAATCGTTAAGTTGATTGACTACGTAAAGCCTTCTGCAGATGACAAGAAGGCAAAGAAGGAAAAAAAGGCTGACAAGAAGGACGCTGAGTAATTCCTTTTAAAAAAGCACAAGGGTTGCCCAACTTCTCAAAAGGAAGTTGGGCAGCTTTGTTATTGCGAAGAAATTTATCTTAGAATATCAGTAACCATAAATAAGAATTTGCAGTGGAGAAAGCGATGAAGATCTACGATATTTCACAAGAAGTTTTTAGTTGCCGAGTATTTCCCGGTGATCCTGCGCCTGAGAAAAGGCTGCTTAATTTAATGGAAAACGGCGATCTGTATAACCTTACGGCGTTTAGTATGTGTGCTCACAACGGTACGCACATAGACGCGCCTTTTCATTTTATTAAAGACGGTAAAACCGTGGATGCCGTAGATTTAGAGGCATTTATAGGCATGGCTTACGTAGCGGAGCATCAGGGCGTGGTCGGTGCTGACGATGCCGCCGAGATAATTGAAAAGGCAAGGGCTCGTAGTGAGGAAGCGGCAAAGAGAATTCTCATAAAGGGAGCGGCAGAGCTTTCAAAAGAAGCCGCTAAGGTATTTGCCGAGGCAAGCATTTTGCTTTTCGGAAACGAATCTCAGACGGTTGGTCCTGAGAATGCGCCGATGGCAGTTCATCATATACTTTTGGGCGCAGGTGTTATCTTGCTTGAGGGTATTCGCTTGGGTGAGGTGCCTGAGGGTGTTTATCTTTTGAATGCCGCACCGCTGAATTTGTCGGGCTCGGATGGCTCTCCGTGCAGAGCGGTCTTGATAGAGCCTGAGGGATAATGTATAATAGAAAAGAGCAGAAGCACAAGAATTAGTCTTACTTCTGCTCTTTTTTGCAAACGCAGGTAAGATTGCGTGTAACATCGCACAGAGCATTCGGGAGGAGCAAGCCCTTTCCATACCGAATTTAATCTTCTGACAACAGTTTCACGCAATGCAAAAATTGCGATTTACGGACAGTCGAGGGTCTCACTGCGGTTCGGTCACGCTATGGCTCTAACAGTCCACCGGACTGTTATTCACTACCATAGCGCCGCTACGCTACGCCTGTCCCTACAAATATACCATTACCCTTCATCAAAGTTTTTGAAGGATAGGGGTGTGGGGAAAGGAAACTTTTTTCAAAAAGGTCGGCAGTGCCGACACCCCAATATCGCTCTTTGTAATATCGAATTTCAAAATTACGCGCCCGATTTCATTATTCAGTGGTCGAGCGTACTATCTAAACTAACAAAATCCCCGTTTGAAAGTTTTTGAAAGATAGGGGTGTGGGGGAAGGAAAACTTTTTTCAAAAAGTTTCCTTCCCCCGCATATTAACATTCTATTAAACCACTCTATACCCTGCAGTGATGATAGCGGCGTTGATAGCGTCGTCAGAGACCGACTCCTTAGCGACTATCACGA
>CALGCW010000235.1 GCA_937884385.1 uncultured Clostridia bacterium
GATAAAATGCCCGCATTTTATCGAAAATTTACGCAGAATATGCACAAACCCAAGCGATAAAAGTTTTTCGGGGGTATGGGGGCGGTTTTTCAAAAAAGCCCCCTATTCCACAAGCAAACTAACTACCAAATCAGAAGAACGAGATCTGGTCGGTATCGTCAAGGCCGTCGAGAATACCGTTTTTGCGAAGTGTTTCGATAACCGACGCGGAGAGCTTTGCTCTGATCTGCAAGTCCTCAACCGAGAAGAAATCTTCTTCGTTTCTTGCGTCGATGATATTCTGTGCGGCACTCTCGCCAAGACCCGAGAGCGAGGAGAACGGAAGTCTTATTCCGCCGTTTTCCGGCAAGAATGCCTTGTGATCGCTCTTTTTAAGATTGATGGGAAGAAATTTAATCCCCCTCGCACAAGCCTCGCGAACAAGCTGAAGTCCTGCAACGGATGCTTGCTCCTTCTGTGATGCTTCCTTGCCAAGCTCCTCTATGCGCGAGATCTCATCGGAAACGCCTCTGTGACCGCGCATAATGATCTCGGCATCGAGTCCGACCTTTTCAGTAATTGCAGTAAACATCGCGCAATAGAATGCAACGGGCATATGCACTTTATACCACGCGACGCGGATCGCAGACATAACGTATGCCGCCGCGTGCGCCTTTGGGAACATATATTTTATCTTCTTACAGGAGTCGATGTACCAATCGTCAACCCCAGCTTCTATCATTTTTGCTTCCCAATCGGGTGTCAGACCCTTGCCCTTACGGACACTTTCCATAATTTTAAAGGAAAGTGAGCTTTCAACGCCGTAGGCGATAAGGTCATTCATAATATTATCACGGCATCCGATAACGTGTGAAATATCACAGACACCGTTATTGATAAGATCCTGCGCATTGCCTGTCCACACGTCCGTTCCGTGGGAAAGTCCCGATATCTGAAGCAAATCGGCAAAGCTTTTAGGCTTAGCTTCCTCAACCATCTTCATAACAAATCGCGTTCCGAACTCGGGCAATCCGTAAGTACCTATGGTCGCACCGCCTATATCCTTTGGCTCGATGCCAAGCGATTTTGTGGAGAGGAAAAGCTCATACACGGCAGGATCGTTCATTGGAACGTCCATAACGCTCGTATCGGAAAATCTTTCTATCCACTTGTATTTGGTAGGAATATCGTGTCCGAGCTCGTCGAGCTTGAGAAGCGTATCATGAAGGTATTCAAACGTGAAATGTGTCGTCACGATATTGGACGAAGCATCCTCTGCGGGGTGCTGAACGGGACAGAAATCGTATATCTCCATCTCCTTGGGTACAACGACGATACCGCCCGGGTGCTGACCCGTAGTACGCTTTACTCCAACACATTTTGCAACAAGACGGTTCATCTCGGCACGGGGCAGGCTTATTCCCTTTTCCTCAAGGTATTTGAGGACAAATCCATACGCGGTTTTATCTGCTACACCGCCTATAGTTCCCGCACGGAACACATTCTCCGCACCAAACAGCTCTTCAGTATATTTATGCACCTTACCCTGAACCTCGCCCGAGAAGTTAAGGTCGATATCGGGCGACTTTTCACCGTAGAAGCCAAGGAAGGTCTCAAACGGGATATCGTGACCGTCGGCGCAGTATTTCGTACCGCACCTCGGACAATTCTTATCGGGCAGGTCAAACCCTGAGCCGACCTCACCCTTCATAAAGAACTCACTGTGCTGACACTTCGGGCAGTAATAGTGGGGCTTTAAGGGATTTACCTCGGAGATACCCGCGCAAGAGGCAACGAAGGATGAACCGACAGAGCCTCGTGAGCCGACGAGATATCCGTTATCCTCGCTATACTTTACGAGCTTTTGCGCGATTATATAAAGCACAGCAAAGCCGTTCTTAATGATCGAAGAAAGTTCCTTATCAAGCCTTGCTCTTACGTATTCGGGCAGGGGCTTGCCATATTTTTTCTCTGCGTTCTCATAGCACATTCTTTGAAGGTCCTCTTCCGCACCCTCGATCTTGGGTGTGAACGTGCCCTTCGGGAAGGGTCTTATGCCCTCCTCTATCATATCTGCTATAAGGTTTGTATTCTTAACTACGACCTCGTATGCCTTTTCCTCTCCAAGATAGGAGAATTCCTCAAGCATCTCTTCAGTTGTGCGGAGATAGAGGGGGCAATCGCGGTCCGCATCCTTAAATCTCATACCCGCAAGAAGCACCTTTCTGCCTATCTCATCGTCAGGGTTGAGATAATGCACGTCGCAGGTCGCAACAACGGGCTTTTTATATTTCTCGCCAAGCTCCACGATCTGACGGTTAAGCTCACGTAGATCATCGTCGCTTGCGACCGTGCCCTCCTCAATAAGGAAGCGGTTGTTGGATATTGGCTGTATCTCAAGATAATCGTAAAAGTTGACGATATCTCTTATATCGTCCTCGGGCTTCTTCTCAAGTATAGCGCGGAAGAGCTCGCCCGCCTCGCACGCAGAGCCGATAATAAGTCCCTCTCTGTGCTTTTCAAGCTCACTTTTGGGAATACGCGGCATTCTGCGGTAATATTTGAGATATGAATACGACACGAGCTTATAAAGATTTTTAAGTCCTGTCGCATTCTTAACGAGGATTATCTGATGATATGGCTTTATCGTAAGCGGATTTGCATTTTCGCTCATATCTCTTTGAAGATCTGCGAAAGTCTTGATGTCAAAGCGGTCCATCTTCTCAACCATTGCAAAGAAGATGCGCGCAAGCATCTCGGCATCGTCGCAGGCTCTGTGGTGATTGAATGAGCCAAGGTCATAGTATTTTGCCACCGCGTCGAGCTTATGGCTCTTGAGGTCTGCGTTGAGGAAACGAGAGAGTGTGACCGTATCAAGATAGGGATTTGTGAAGCTGTATCCAAGATCGCGTGCCGCTTTTCTTATAAACGAGACATCAAAGTTCGCGTTGTGCGCGATAAGAAGCCTGCTTCCGATAAAATCAAGAAATCTTTTAAGCACCGCGTCTATCTTGTCTGCATCCGCAACCATACTGTCATCAATACCCGTAAGGGCAACGATATTCTCCGGAATAGATACACCCGGGTTTACAAACTCGTTAAAGGTCTCAAGGACCTGCCCCTCCTTGATCTTTACCGCACCGATCTCAATGATCTGCGACGTGAGAACGGAGAGACCCGTAGTTTCAATATCAAATACTATGAATTCGTCGGAAAAGTTGCCCTTATAATCGCCCGTGACGGCACTCGTCTTATCGTTTACGAAGTATGCTTCCATTCCGTAAAGCACCTTCATACCGAGCTTTTCGGCTTTTCCCATTGCCATCTGATAAGCCTGCACATTTCCGTGGTCGGTGATGGCTACTGCTTTGTGTCCCCACGCGTGAGCGGTCTCAACTGCCACCTCTGGCGGCAGAAGCGCGTCCATTGCGGACATCTGTGTATGTAAATGAAGCTCAACGCGCTTTTCGGGCGCATTGTCCCATCTTTTTATTTCTTTTATTATAGCTACGTGATTGAAGGAGAAGATGAGGTCCTTGCCCACTCCCTCTTTCTTCTTTTCAAGCTCGCTTTTGCCGTAAAGTGCGATCGCCTTGCCATTTTTGACTTCACCTGCGATAAGTGAGCTCTTCTCACCGTCCTCGTATGCGCGCACCTCGATAGAGGTATTGCCGTCATAAACGAAGAAGGTAGTGCTGACCTTTTTTCCGCGGCGGGCAGGCTCCTGCGTAAAACCGAAGACCTCACCCACAATAACCACGCCGCGCGAGGACGAGTTAAGCGCTGCGATGGGCGTCGGCTTTACGTCAAATTCCTCGCCTATAACATATTCGGGCTCGGAGATATCGAACTTTTTATAGCCTATGGTACAAATGCTCTCCCCAAGCTCGACTGTCGCATTCTTTACAAGGCTTGCTACCCTTGGGAGATTTGAGCCCGGTGCATCATTCTCTGCATTCTTTGCACCTGCGTTTGCCGCAGAGGCGCTTGAATCATAGCTTTTGCTCTTTTCGTTTATCTGACTGTCAAGCTTCTCCTGCTGGCTCTTTTGCCTTTCGCGGAAGGACGTGCTCATCATCTCATCGCTGACAAACCTGACGTTGAATTTCACTCCAAACTCGGAAAATAAAATATTTTCTATTATTCTCGGTGTGTTAGCGTCCTTGAGAAGTCCAACGCCGCCCATAGCAAAGGGTATTCTTATCGTAATATCGCTTCCCTCTATCTCGTAATCGCACGAGGAGAAAAATCCTCTTGCGACCACGCCGACTCTCTCCGCTTCGAGCAATATCTGCTGAAAATATCCCATTTCAAAAAGCGACGCGGGATATTTTGGAAGGAGCTTGACGTGATTGAGGGCGTAAGCAGCCTTTATCCCATCCTCTGCGCGATAAAGTATACTCTTGTCAACTATATCGTTAAAGTATACGTCAGCTTCAATAACGCGTGCCTCCTTATTAAGGCGCACCGTATATTTGCCGACGCGCGAAAGGACACGAAGTATCTCCGTGTCTTGCGGCTCGTATTTATTGAATTTTTCAAGAAATGACTTTTCTGCCATACTTACCTCTGTATTTCCTTTATCTTTTCTATAAGCACGTCTATTATCTTATCCTCGGGTATCTTCCCCATTATCTCACCGTGTGAGAACAAAAGTGCCTCGCCGACACCGCCCGCGATACCAATATCCGCTTCGCGTGCCTCACCGGGTCCGTTGACGGCGCATCCCATAATCGCGACCTTGAGAGGCAGATCAAACAGTCCCTCTCTCTTTGCAGCGTCCTCAAATCTATGTACGAGGTCGATAAGGTCTATCTTAGTTCTTCCGCAGGTGGGACAGCTCACGATACTCATACCGCTTTGCCCCTCAACATCAAGTGCGGACAGTATCTTCTTTGCCGCATAGATCTCCTGTATCGGATCAGCCGTAAGAGAGACACGAACGGTATCACCTATCCCGTCGCAAAGAAGCGCGCCTATTCCCATCGCACTCTTGAGTGTGCCCACCGCTTCACTTCCTGCCTCGGTGACACCGAGATGTATATTATAGGGACAGGACTCTGCAAGAAGCTTGTTCGCTCTTATCATTGAATGAACGTCGCTTGCCTTGATGGAAACGACGATATCCTCAAAGCCGTATCTTTCAAGCAACGCAATATGTGTTTTTGCGCTTTCGCACAGTGCCTCAGGTGTGGGAGCACCGTATTTTGCAAGTATCTCCTTTTGAAGCGAGCCCGAATTTATACCTATCCTTATCGGAATATTTCTCTCCTTGCAAGCCTCTGCTACCGCGCGAACACGGCTGTCGTCACCGATATTGCCCGGGTTTATTCTGATTTTGTCAAAGCCAAGCTCCGCACAGCGAAGCGCTATGCGATAATCAAAGTGGATATCCGCCACGATCGGGATACGAACGCCTGCATTTTTCAAATACGTTACGGTTTCAGCAGCCTCAAGGCTCGGAACGGTAATTCTGACTATATCACAACCCGCCCCCTGCAGAGCAAGTATCTGACGAAGAGTGGCATCCTTATTACAAGTGTCGGTGTTGGTCATCGACTGTATCGCGATCGGCGAGTCACCGCCTATGGCACACGTGCCAATATTCAGTTTTTTTGTCTTTCTTCTTATTTCGTTGTATATCATTTTTACTCCGAATTTTTGTTATCTTTAATGACGATGGCTTGTATAAGTTACTTTGCGTAAGAAGTGTTACTTTTTTTGAGAAAAAAGTAACCAAAAAAGCTTTTGTCGCATTTGGGTATGTACAAATTTACTACTGTTGTACAAAAGCCTTTTGTTTAGCTTTCGGCTACGTGCAATAGTAGCAAATTACAGATTTTCGAACTGCCT
>CALGCW010000236.1 GCA_937884385.1 uncultured Clostridia bacterium
GACATTTACTAATCGCCTCCTTTCTTACCACAAGACAATACCACAACCGTTGTGATATATCCAGCGGTTTTGTGAAGAGTTATCACACAAGACATATTTATTCTTCATCACGAATTCCTGTATGACGGAGTAATTCATCAAGTGACATGCGACCTTTTGTTCTTCTCACGTTGTTGTATGCTCGCTTGCGGTACTCCTCCAAGACGAATTCATCGATCTCCATATAATCCGCAACCATCTGTATCGTCATGTCAAGAAAAACTGCGTAGCGAAAGAGACCGCTTGAAACTTTTTTGAGCGCCACGTCATTTGACTGAGAGATGACCTCTGCAATCTTATTCGCGAGTATCGGGTTCTCCTGCGTGAGAGTCACCTCTGCAATATAACTTTCAATTGCTTTGATGACAAATTCATTTCTTGATTTGCAGCCCGAAGCATGGACTGCCTTATCCGTCTTTTTTAGAAAATCATCGTCCAAATATACTGTAAATTTTGTTTTCTCATTTTTACTCATAAATCCTCCAAAATAGCCGTGACACCAAATCACGATGCACTAAATTTTCCTTATAACACGGCATTTTTTAGCATCTTCGACACCGAACAAGACACCAAAGTGCCAAAATACGCATCTGTGGTAATATTGCACAATTGCAAATTCGCAATCGCCAAAACCCCTTGAAACATCTGGCTTTTTCGCCTATTTCGGTCGGCGTTGCCGTCCGATGTGAACCGCAAAGCACCGCTATGGGTGCTTTGCTTTCTCCTGCAAGGAAATCGGGCGTGTTCACATCACCCGATTTCGTCGTTTTGCATCAAATCGTTCCAACGCTTTTTCTGCGTTTCTTCTAGCCATCTCGGCTTCTAATCTTCGCATCTGCTGCTCGTCAAAGTAATCGATCGCATCTTGAATTGGACGGATGGTATATCGCAAGCTGCCGTTACAAAAACGACCGTTCTTCGCTCTCACCATCGTCAACTCCGTTGTGATCAATCGCTTTTTCTCAAGCTCCTTGACGTATTTTTGAACCGTGTTTGCCGTGCGACCAATACATGAACCAATCGTTGCGTGGCTCGGATAACAAGTATAGGTTTTCTTATCCTCACACCTCACAAGATATAAATAGATCGCCAGCTCCTCCGCACACAATCCGAGATCAAAGATTCGGTTGTGCACGGGAAAATAATTTTCACGCGGTTCTCTTTTCTGACCGTAGTAAAACATATCGACCACGCCCCCGTTAGGCAGAGTATCTGCCAAGCGATTGTTCGATTTGAATTTCTACGAGTCGTTTGCCAAAGAGAATATGCCATAGGATCAGAACGAGAAAGTCAACGAATTTCATATTCCAATTTCTCGCACTCGCTTCAGCGATTGCTCGATCGAGATCTTCACAAGTCATCTCGTTGAGCATCCGATAGCGAATATCTGATTTTGAAAAATGAACACCTTGTACGCTGATTCCGTCCATATCCCAAAGCAACAGCATTGCGTTGCGAGCAATGAATTTTATTTCCTCGCTCGCGTATTTTCTTGACGGATGAAAGTAACATTCGTCAAGCTCATCCTTGAATCTTTTGTCATCGTGAAGGCTGTATCGACTATTCTCCATCATCGATTACCTCCCTTCTTCGAGTGACCTTCGATCCACTCTACGAGCTTTTCCTTCGTCACAAGAATTCGTTTGCCGATTCTGAACGACGGAAAATCTTTTTCACTCATCAGCTCGTAAGCCGATGCGCGCGACACACCGAACAGTTGCGCGAGAGTTGCTGCGTTGATGAACATTGGTAGCTCATCGTAGTTTTTAATAAGTGGTTGCTTCATGCTTTGTACCTTCCTTTTTTAGAATTTAGGTTCATGTAAGTAACGCAACCTCGATGTGTCTATTCGGTTTTGAATGAACGATTTGAATAAGAATTTATATCTACCCCCACGGCAGAGAAAAGAAAAATGAGCACCCGAAGAAGGCAGAGCTATGCTCTGCGAGATCTTCTGATGCTCACCCTTGCTTCCCATGTTCACCGATGGGAGGATAGATCACTTTCAATTGTTCGTGCCGTTTTCGGTCAGCACTGCACCGTTCCCATAATCGGTATCGCTACGTATCCACGAGCAACCTTCGGCTTTTCAATGATAGCTACGGTGGTTTTGCACCGCGAACATATCATCGTTTTTCCCTGATAGCTTTCATCAGCTATCTTGGTCGTAATGCGAAGCTTGTCCTTCGGATCACAACTGAACAGAAGAGTTCGACTGCAATCCGGGTTTGGACATCTTGCTATTGGGACTCGTTTGATTTTATTCTCCATCAAAATCCCCCTTTACCAATTCAGTTCCTTTGCCAGTTGCAAAACACAAGCATTTACTGCCTGCTGTTGATGGTTTGCATCTATCTTTTTAACAGCTTCACATAAATCGTGAATAGCCTTTACTGCATTTACAATTTCTTTTTGCTGATCGAACTCATATTGCTGTCTTTGTAATTCGTGGTAATAATCCGGGTTGACATATTGCGGATTAAACATTTGATTGTAAAATGTATTCATCTCTACTCCTTTCTTAGTGTATATCTTTTATGACCTTTAAGGCAATTCCCTGAATGATAAGCTCTGACGGATAGATATCAATTCTATCCTCTGAGTACGTTTTGTTCTCTGCGTGTAATCTCGGCTTATTTCCTTCCCAAAACAGGCGTTTCAAGGTGTTGCCTTTATCGGTCAAGGCTACGATAACGTCGCCGCTGTTGGCGGTTTCTGCTTTCTTTACGAGCACGAGATCACCCTCATCAATACCGATATCCACCATTGAATCTCCGTAGGCTTCAAGCAAGAAACACTCGCCGTCAATCCAATCCTCCGGGATTGCGAGATATCCTCGAATATGCTCCTCTTGCTCGTCGGGAGATCCACAAACGACACTACCGAGAATCGGTACACGATGGAACTCACAACGCATCTTACGCTGCAATGGAATCTCCAAGGTTTTCTTTCCGTTGTAAGAAACTACTCCGCGCTTTTTCAGTTCAAGCATGTAACGGTACGCCGTTGTTTTCGCCATGCTCATATAGTCCATGATATCCGCAAGACCGGGAGCATCGCCGTTGTTCTCTCTCGCATACTGCTTGATGAACTCCGTAATTTCTTGCAGTTTTTTCTCGTCCATAACTCTCATAAAAAGCACCTCTTTTTCCTTTTCGGAACTTGTTGTTCCATTATAACATTTTTATGATAGTTTGTCAATACCTTTTCGGAACTTTTGTTCCGTTTTCGGAAATCTTTTTTCTTTGTTTATTGCTCCCCAATATTTTGTGAGCGGTAATTCGAACTCACGATACATGGAACGAGGCGGTCTTGAAATCCGATTGTCAAAACCGCCTTGGGGGTTCGAATATATGCTTTTTGCTTGAACTATTCACATTTTTGTGGTATAATGTATCTACAAGCCTCGGCTTGAATATTTTTATCGGAGTGTGCTTTTTGAAAAACACCAAC
>CALGCW010000237.1 GCA_937884385.1 uncultured Clostridia bacterium
ACGGCGGTTCTCAAAAGCAGAGAACCGCCGTCATTTTGCATAAAATGAAAATCGCAAAGTGTCGAAAACCCTTATGGAATATAGCTTTTTCGTGACAAATGTGGTCAAACATGTGGTCGTACCCGATTTTGAGCCGATTTTGAGCAGAAAAATAGCGGACGTTTTCGAGGCGGTGCAAGCACCCAAAATCCCGAAAAAGCCCGTAAAATAAAGAAAATTCGGAGGTTCGTTATGAACCTCCGAACTGGTCTCAATAATACACCCTATATTGAACAGTCTAGAGCAAGTGCACCTCTCGGTGCTGATTGGAGCGTTGAAATCAACGCTGACTATCAGAAGCGAGGAAGAAAATCCAAGAAAAAATACGCGATAAAAAACATAATATTGCCGCTATCAAAGCCTGATTACTACGCCGCGATAGCGGTTTTTCCTTCTTTTTATTGAATTTGACCAACGACTTCATCGATAAGGTCTTTCTCTTTTTTAACTATGATTTGTTATTTTTTGGTTTTTCAGCAGCAGGGTTCGATATTCTGTGGGGCTCATTCCGATATAATGACGAAAAGCGCGTGCAAAGTAGGAGGCACTTTCAAAGCCGCAATGCTTCCCGATCTCCTGGATTTCCAATCGCTCGTCGGCAAGCAGCTGCTGTGCCTTTTTGCAACGTGTCCGGTTGACGTAGGCAACGAAAGGATAGCCTGTATATCTGTGAAATTCGCGCGACAGATAGTATTTGCTGATTCCAACAAAGGAGGCAACATCCTCCAGGGAAAAATCCTTGTCGCAAGCTGCGTGGATATAGTCGATGGCTTGCTTGGTGTACAAAACGCCACGGTCATGGCGGTCATGGCAATCGTTTTGCTTCGAGGGGTGGCTGTGATGCTTGCAAAGCAACAGCAAAAGCTGTGACACAAGACTGCGGATCGTCAACGTCCGATAGGGGGTATCGGCTGGGGATTCGTAGGCATCGCGCAGACTCTCCAAAATTCTCGCAACGTAGTCGTCCTCGATCTTGATATCAAAGGTGATTTTGTTGCTGTCAAAGCCGTTTTCAAGACAAAAGGAGCGGTCGATGATCAGATAGCAGTAAACCATTTTCACGTCTCCGGCTGATAACGCGTGCAAATGGTTGGAATTGATCATCACGGTGTCGCATTTGCAAACTTTCAAAACCTGACCGTTTACTGAAATCGAGCCATCACCATCGATGATATGAATGATCTCAACATTTTCGTGCCAGTTAGATGATCCGAACATATGGTTGGTTGGTCGAACCGATCCTGTATTATAAATAAACGGAAGCGGTGTTTGCTCCAAATGGTGATTTTCGTATTGACTCACGGTTTTTTCCTCATTCGCAATAATATGGTATGAATCGCAAGAACTTATCATTGACATCCCTATTATACACCATGTATAATAGAGCTGTCAATAAAAATTGACAAAATTGTGATATTGAGGGGGGATATTTTATGAATAAGCTCGGTGTAATGATTGTGCTGACTGCAGGTACGGATATTCTGCTGGAAATGAAAAAGGCGAAGGAGATCGGTTGCGAGTGCTGTCAGCTCTGCGTTTGGGATCCTACGTTATATACCGATTTATTAGCAGAGGAAATCGTTTGCGCATCTAAGGAAACCGAGATCGAGGTCTCCACTCTTTGGGCAGGCTGGTCGGGTGCTAAGGAATGGAATTTCACGGGTGGTCCCGTAACCCTTGGACTTGTTCCTGAGGCATATCGCATGAAGCGCACCGAGGAGGTTCTTGCGGGTGTCGATTTTGCTGTGAAAATCGGATGCTCCCGTGTGGCAACGCACGTAGGCTTCCTGCCGGAGAACGTGAACGATCCACAGTATGGTGGCGTGATCGCGATCCTGCGTTATATCGTGGAGAATTGCAAGAAGAAGGGTATCAACTTTCTGTTTGAAACGGGACAGGAAACCCCTGTGACCCTGCTTCGCGTAATCGAGGAGCTTGGCTTTGACAACGTAGGAATCAACATGGACACCGCCAATCTGATTCTGTATGGCAAGGCAAACTCCGCTGATGCGATCTTGGTATTTGGGAAATACGTGATGGATACGCATATTAAGGATGGCTTTTATCCCACCGACGGAATGCGGCTTGGACGTGAGGTGGCTGTGGGTAGTGGCCTTGCGGACATTCCGGAGGTAATCAAGCGTCTGCAGGCGGTGAATTACACGGGTAACTATATTATTGAGCGTGAGATCAGCGGAGAGCAACAGACCAAGGATATCATCGACACGCTCGCATTTCTTAAGAGTATTTTGAGACAAGAGAGGTAAATCAAAATGTTGAAGGCGGCTATCGTAGGATTTGGCGGGATCGCCAAGTCGCACAGAATGGGTTATGCAAATCTTAAGGCGCAAGGCAAGGTTGAGCTTGTTTGTGCGTGCGATATCGACCCCGAGGCGGTCAAGCGAAGGATCGTGACAAATATAGACGGAGAGGCAAGTGAGATTGACGAGGAGATCCGCTTCTATACCGATCTTGACGAAATGCTTGATAAAGAAAAACTTGACTTTGTTGACATATGCGCCCCTACATTCCTCCACGCCGAGCTTTCAAAAAAGGTGCTTGGCTGCGGAATACACGTTCTTTGTGAGAAGCCCATGGCGCTGAGCTTTTCGGATTGTGAAGAAATGATCCAAGCGTCCAAGAATGCGGGAAAGGAGCTTATGATCGGTCAGTGTCTCAGATTCTATCCCGCATTTGACTACATAAAGGCGGCTGTTGACGACAAAAGATTCGGTAAGGTCATTGGCGGCTTCTTCAGCCGTTTGAGTGCGCCCCCCACCTGGGGATGGGAAAACTGGTTTATGAATCCCGAGCGTTCCGGCGGATGCATTACCGACCTTCATGTCCACGACGTTGATATTATCAGATATCTCTTGGGCGAGCCCGAAGCCGTAAGCTGTCGCGCATCCACAAGCGTTTGCGTAAACGACACGGTCCACACTTCCTTCTATTACGGCAATACTCCCATCACCGCTATCGGCGATTGGTCGCTTTTCGGTTTTCCCTTCAACGCAAGTTGCCTTATCGACTTTGAGTGTGCAACCGTAACCTACGGTGCTGCGCTCACGGTCTATCCCAAAAACGGCGATAAGCCGTACGATGTTGAGCTTGCAGCTGTGAGCGGGTATCAGGGTGAGATCGACTATTTCTGCGATGTTATTGAAGGTAAAATAAAGAACGATAAAAATCCTGCGTCCAGCGCCGCAACCACGATACGTCTTATTGAGCGTATGCGTGAGAGTGTAAGCGAGGGTGGAAAAATACTTTCTTTCCGCTAACTTACGTTCTCCATCCTCAAAGGCTGTTTTCCTAAGCGTTATGCTTGACAGAATAGTGACTTTGCTATGTCTATGTATATCTTGTGAGGCGAGGCGCTGTTTTCCTCGTATGTGTTGTCTTGCATAACT
>CALGCW010000238.1 GCA_937884385.1 uncultured Clostridia bacterium
TTTTTTTTTTTTTTTTTAAAAAAAAAGAACATCTTCTTCTTTTTGTAACTTTTCTCATTTTAACGTTTTCTTCTCGGTTTGCTTTTTTTAGGTCTGCTTGCTTTTATGCTGACGATGGCACCGACGGGGAACAAGGCAAGGGAGAGCACGTGCAGACCGAGACGGAACCAGATGCCCATTCCCGATGCGAGTGAATGCGGCAGGGCAAATGAGGTGAGCCTAGAAAGAAGAATAATGGCAACGCCGCAGGCAAGACTTGTTTGAAGCGGCGCGCGCTTATTTATTTTTGCCGCCGCGAAGCCACCGAAAAACGCACCGATAAAGAGCGTGACGTATCCAACAGGCTCAACGAAGGCAAGTGGATCGGGTGTGGCGAGTGCGGCTGCAGTTCCCAAAAGCAACAGGGCAGCGTCTATGCCCAAAGCTGCTAAAATACTGATCCCGCACGATTTCAGCGTTTTATCAAAGCCGGTTCCCTTATTTGACGGTTTGGTATGCTTGATTTTCCTTGTTTTCATATTTTTCTCCATGCTTTTTTATTTAATCTCTATGCTTGTCAAAAGGAAAATATGAAGCAAAATAAAAAAGACTTGGATGCTCCAAGTCTTTTTTTGCTTTACTGTGCGTCCTCTGCCTTTACGTCAACGTTGCGTACAGCAGCCTTGAGGATGCGGATCTTTGTGCCGTCTCTGCTTGTTTCGATAACGCAGGTCTCTTCCTTGATGCTTACGATCTTACCGATGATACCGCCGATAGTTGTGATCTCGTCACCAACTTCAAGGGAATTTCTCATATCGTTTGCTTCTTTTTCAGCCTTCTTCTGAGGTCTGATGGTAAAGAAGTACATAACAACGAACATTACGATAAGCATAATGATGGGGAAGAATGAACCGAGAAGTCCGCCGCTTGTGGTTGTGTCAGTTAAATAATTGATCATTATTTCTACCTCCAAATATTTTCAACTCTATTATTATACATTATTTTTTAGCTTTTTTCAATAGCATTTGTTAATTTTTTCAAAATTCAATAAAAATTAACAACTTTAACACTTAATAAAAAAATTATTGCAAATCTGTTTATTATATGTTATAATAAACTAAATAAGTATGTAATTTTGCCGTAGGGGGCGTTGACTGATGAAAAAAACGGATCATCTTGAATGTGGAAGGATAATAAATACGCACGGTGTTCGCGGCGGACTTAAGCTTGAGTCCTGGTGCAATACTCCGCAGGATCTTGCATCGCTTAAACGCGTTTTGCTTAAGAACGGTGAGCAATACGTTTGCCACAAGGTAAAGAGGGCATCCGTTTTCAAGCAATTCGTGCTGTTTGAGCTTGAAGGTATCAGTGACATAGACATGGCAGAGGCACTGAAGGGCAGGGTAGTATATGCTTACCGTGAGGATATTGACATAGATGAGGATGATTTCTTCATTGCTGACCTTATCGGTCTGCCTGTGATCGATCTTGCAAACGGTGAGACTATAGGCACTCTTTCCGACGTGTTTAATCTCGGCGCGAGCGATCTTTATGAGATAAAGACCGAAAGCGGTAAAAAGCTTATCCCCGCCGTGCCCGAATTTATTAAGGAGATCGACCTCGATAGGGGCATCTTCGTAGCTTTGATTGAAGGAATGCTTGATTGATATGATCAGATTTGACGTAATGACTCTCTTTCCCGATCTCGTTGAGGGAGTGCTTGGTGAGAGCATCATAGGAAGAGCGCAAAAAGCCGGATTTGTAAGCGTTAAGGCGCATAATATCCGAGATTTTGCAAATAACAAGCACAGAAAAGTTGACGACACTCCATACGGCGGTGGCTTTGGAATGCTTATGATGGCGCCGCCCGTTTACGATTGCTATGAATTCGTTAAAGATCAGGTCGCGTCCGAATTGGGTGAGGATATCAGATCCAAGGTCATATATATGAGCCCGCAAGGCAAGGTGCTTACGCAGAAAAAAGCGCAGGAGCTTGCGGAATATGATAATCTCATCATACTGTGCGGACACTATGAGGGCATCGACTCACGCGTGCTTGAGGAGATAGTCGACGAGGAGATATCCATAGGTGATTACGTGTTGACGGGCGGAGAGCTGCCTGCGTGCGTGCTTATCGACTGCGTTTCAAGGCTTTGCGAGGGCGTTCTCGCAGATAAAAAATGCTATGAGGATGAAAGCATATCCTGCGGTAAGCTCGAATATCCGCAGTATACCCGTCCATATGAGTTTCACGGAAAGCGAGTTCCGGACGTTCTCATCTCCGGCAACCACGCGGAGATAGACAAGTGGAGAGAGGCAAGATCCCTTGAAATAACTAAGCAAAAGCGCCCCGATCTTCTCGACGGGGAATAAAATATACACTCCACACAAAAAGGGAGGGAAAAGATTGAATAGATCGGATGAAAAAATAAATCTTCTTGATGAGGAGAGAAGTGAAACCGCGGAATTTAAGAGACGGATACTTCATCCTATCAAGTACAGACGGGAAAAGAATGCCGAGGGCAGAAAAAATCCGGGCATTATTTTAACGGTCCTGTTTGCTATCGCAGCGGGAATTCTTAAAACCTTGCGTGACAGTAAGCTTGCGTACTTTTTCTCGTATCTGTATAACGCGGTAAATCAAAAATTTAAGAACGGCTTTTTATATGCAGTTTTTAAGAGGAACAGAAAAAAGTATTCTTTTCGAAGCTTTCGCTTGAGCTTTGCGAGAATGTATGAGGAAAGCCTTGTCAACAGGCTTATCGTATGGATGAGCGAAAGGATAATACAGTCCAACCTCAGACTTTGGGGTACGGGAATGTTTGCTTTTTCCTTTGTGACGGTGTTCCTTGCGATGGTCAAGTATTACTTCACGGGCGAATTGCTCTCCGCTAACGTTGCTATAGGTATCGGAATGAGCTTTTTGGCTCTGCCCCTTATCATTTCAAAGAAAAGAATAGGCGAAAGCCTAATAAGCGGATCTATACCGAGATATATCACTATGGATATACTGAGACTTGATGCGATGAAGTATGAAAGAGACGATACAAAGCCCGGCGGAAGCTATCTCTTCGTGCTTATGCTTGCAGGCGTGCTCGGATTACTGACATACTTTGTCGACCCCTGGTCGCTGGTGGGAATAGTAATTTTGATCGTTGCCTTCGCGGTGATCATGTGCTTCCCCGAGCTTGGAATCGTATCGACTCTCGGACTCATTCCGTTCTCAAACGTATTTGAAAGACCGTCCATTGCCATTCTCGTTATCATTCTTTCCTCGGCAATAAGCTTTATTCTCAAGCTTATGAGGGGCAAGAGAGTTATTGAATTTGAGATAATGGATATATTCGTGGCATTGTTTGGCATTGCTTTCCTTTTCGGAGGTATCTTCACATCGGGCGGTACTTTGTCTCTTCATTCCGCGTTGATGTACGTTGTATTTTTGTCGATATATTTCCTCGTTTCCAATGCCTTTATCAGAAAGACTTGGATATACAGAGGAATAAAGCTCATCGTTCTCACTACGTCTGTCGTAGCCCTTGTTGCGATATTTGAGGATGGCGTTATAAGCTCCTCTTGGGTGGACATGAGTGTTTTTGCTGATATCGGAGCACGTATAAGCTCATTTCTGGGCAACCCTAATATGCTCGGAGTATATCTTGTTATCGTTTTTCCGTTCGTTTTAGCGCAAATGCTTATGAGCAAGCGCAGGATGGGAAAGCTTATGTATATGGTATGCGCGCTTGCGGTGTTCACCTGCATCGTGATGACTTGGTCAAGGGGCGCGTGGCTCGGACTCATCGTTTCTGTGCTTTTGTTCCTTTTGATATACAATTTTAAAAATATATGGATAATATTTGCGGGTGCTGTTACACTTCCTCTATGGTATGGCTTCATACCTCAGAATATGATTAATCGTTTTATGAGTATTCTGCATATGTCCGATTCCTCGGTAATATACCGTTTTAATACCTGGCGAGGCGTTCTGAATATGATATATGATAACCTGCTTGGTGGAATCGGTGTTGGCGAGAGCGCATTTAAAAGCTCATACGGCGAGTATGCGGTCGCCGGAACCGAAACGGTAATGCATTCTCACAATCTTTTCCTTGAGATAATTCTGGAGCTTGGAATCGTTGGCTTTATTCTTTTTGCGGCAATTATGATCTGCTACGTTCAAAAGAGCTTCAGCAGTATCAGAACAAAGCCGCACGGGTCGAGGTCAAGAGTGATGATTGCTGCGGGCCTTTCGGGAATCGCGGGTGCGCTCACTATGGGACTTACCGACTACGTTTGGTACAATTACCGTGTTTTCCTCATTTTCTGGGCGGTGCTTGCACTTAATGCGGCACTTATCAGGATAAATGAGAAGGAGCTTGCCAAGGAAGAAGCAAGTATTACGATGAATATGAAGAGCGTTGATACGGACATTTATCTATAATACGGAGGCATTATGGAAAATAATATAAAAAACAATGAAGCAAAAAAAGGCAAATTTAATATCGTAGATGCGTTTGCAATACTAATAATTATTGCAATACTCTTTGCTGCGTTCTATATCTTTGACCCATTCTCCCTCTTTGTTCCCGAGGGAAGGCAAAACGTCACGCTTCAGTACGTGATCGAATTCAAGGGGGTTGACAATGACGTCGTAGACATTGATAATTTCAAGGTCGGTGAGACCGTTGTCGGAATGACTACGAATTATGCAATGGGTAAGATCAAGGACATCAAGGTTGAGGAGTCGTTTGTCTGGGAAGCAAACGAGGACAACACTGCGATGGTTAAAAAGACCCTTGCAAACAAATCGGATATTTATATCACTATTGAGGTTAGTGCTACCTTTAAAAAGGGTGAGGGCTACCTCGTTGACGGTGTGCAGATAGCGCACGGAACCTTGCTCAATCTTCGCTTTGAAAATTTCATCGGCAGCGGCAGATGCATTGAGCTTAAGAAGGTTAAATAAGGAGGTGCGGTCATGGAAAACAAAAAAGTAAGATTTAATGCCATAGACGCGCTCATCATCCTTCTTGTTATTGCACTTCTTGTCGGTATAGCATACCGAGCTGTTGTTTACGATGAAAACGCAGAGAATGCAAAGCTTAAGGAATATACGGTTTATTTTAAGGTCGAGAGCATAAGAAATACCGCCCGCCAGTATTTCGTGGCAGGGGATATCGTAAGAATGAAATCTTCGAATCAGATTATAGGTGTGTTTGACTCCATAGTACAGCACGACCCTGCGGTGGGGGCATATAATGATAAGGGAGGTCAGATATTCTATCCCGAGATCGAGAACCCCGACATCTACAATGACACTAATTGCTTTGTGATAGGCTATATTACGGTCAAGGGCGAGATGACGGACAGCGGTTTTCTTCTTAACGGAGATACCTATATCTCCTCAAACAGTGACCTTGAGATCGTCACGGACCATATTGAGACTACAATAAAAATAATCAGCATAACTGAGAAATAATTGCGTGCATAAAACGCTTTTCGTGCAAAAATGTGCAAAATTGTTAAAAAAATTGTAAATTTCGTCAAAAGTTTATGCAAGTGTACGAATTCTTTTTCTTGATTTTGTCTACTTATTTTGATATACTATACTTATAAGATTGTGCAAAATTGTTGCTATATTTACGTAGATTAAAATTAGGAGCGTTATTATGATTACTAAAGAGGTTAAGATTTCAAATGCAATAGGACTTCACGCGAGACCTGCGACTTTCTTTATTCAGAAGGCGAATACGTATAACAGCTCGATCTGGGTCGTAAAGGATGACAGAAAAGTCAATGCAAAGAGCCTCTTGGGCGTTCTCTCATTGGGAATCGCAAAGGGAATGACCATAACGCTTGTTGCGGACGGTCACGATGAGGATCTTGCCCTTGACGGTCTTACAGAGCTTATCAATACGGGCTTTGCTGAATAAGGGCCTTCGAATTTTATGATTTAGTTTTTGGCGAGGAGTTTTCTCCTCGCCTCTTTACTCTAAGGAGGGATACCAATGTCTACAAGAGCAGAGCTTTTACAAAAAGCCAACGAACTGCCCCTGCGCCCGGGCGTGTATATTATGCGCGACCGAACCGGCAAGGTCATCTACGTCGGAAAGAGTGCAAAGCTGAAAAATCGCGTATCCCAGTATTTCCAAAACAGCGAAAAGGACCTCAAGACCACGAAGATGGTGGCGTCCGTCTTTGAATTTGATTATATACTCTGCGATACGGAGATGGAGGCGCTTACTCTGGAGAACGCGCTTATCAAACAGTATACGCCGAGATACAATATTAGATTAAAGGATTCCAAGTCATATCCCTATATAAAGGTGACCGACGAGGAATATCCGCGCATCCTGTTTACAAGAAAAAGACTTGCGGATAAGGCAAGGTATTTTGGACCTTATTCTTCGGCGAGCGTGGTATTTGAGATAATGGCTCTTATCAATAAGACTCTCGGAATACCGAATTGCAAGCTTCAGTTTCCGAGGGATATAGGAAAGACGAGAGAGTGTCTCTATTATCAAATGAAGCAATGCTGCGGAGTTTGTATGGGGCATGTGAGTGCAGAGGAGTATCGTGAGCTGATCAGATGTGCCGTTGACATACTCAAGGGAAACACACGTTCTGCAATTGCTTCTCTTGAAGAAAAAATGTATGCATATAGCGAGGCAGAGAAATACGAGGCGGCAATGAAGTGCCGTGACACTATCCGCGCGCTTGAAAAGATAAGGGAGAAGCAGAAGGTTGTCGACTCCCCCGATGCAGAATACGACGTTATCGGGCTGTATTCAGAGGAGCTTTGCTCCTGCTTATCCGTTTATTCGATTCGCGAGGGTGTGCTGACCGGCAAGAACGATTACGTTTTCGGCGCTGACAAGATACTTGACGAAGCATCTCTGACGGCTTTTCTGGTCGATTATTACAGGCATACCGATTCCATCCCGAAAAGGGTGGTGCTTGACGGCTTCGTTAAGCTTGAGAAAGAGCTTTTTGCAAGCGTTTTGACTGAGTCTGCTAAAAGAAAGGTGAGTGTGTGGACACCTCAAAGGACGGAGATGAAAAAGCTGTGCGAGATGGTGCGTGCCAACGCAAAGCAGAAGGCGCAGAGCTACGTGCTTGAATACGAAAGAGACTCGTCTACGCTTTTCAAGCTTGCAGAGCTGCTTGGTCTTGAAAGTGTTCCTGAGCGTATCGAAGCGTATGATATCTCAAACTTTGGAGAAGAGCATAAAATCGGCGGTATGGTCGTTTACGTTGACGGCAAGCCCCGAAAAAGCGACTACAGGACCTTCACGATCAAGGAGGTTGCGGGGACTGACGATTACGCCTGTATGCGTGAGACATTGCGCCGCAGGTTGATGCATCTTTCGGACGAGCAGGGATCGATGGGCGAGTACCCCGATCTGATCCTGCTTGACGGCGGACGCACGCACGTTGCGGCTGTAAGAGAGGTGCTTTGCGAGCTTGAGATCGATATACCGATATTCGGCATGGTGAAGGACGATTATCACAAGACGCGTGCGCTTTGCACCGAGAGCGAGGAGATAAGCATTGCCAAGGAGCAGGCTATTTACGGGCTTATTTACAGAATTCAAGAAGAGGTGCACAGGTATACCGTGAGCCGTATGAGCAACGCAAAGCGCAAGACGATAAAGCGCTCGTCACTTGAGAAGATAAAGGGAATAGGTCCGTCAAAGGCGAAGGAGCTTTTGAAGCATTTTGGCACTGTGACGGCTATAAAAGAGGCGAGTGTAGACGCACTTGCCGCCGCAAAGGGTATAAGCCGCGCAGATGCGGAGAATATTTACAGTTTTTTTAACAGCGGAGAATGATATGAGGATTATTACGGGTAGAGCGAGAGGTGTCAGGCTTGATACCTTACAGGGTGACCTTACTCGCCCAACGAGTGAGAGGAGCAAGGAGGCTATTTTCTCAATGCTCCAATTTGAAATAGCGAACAGCGCTGTTCTCGATCTGTTTTCGGGCTCGGGTCAGCTTGGACTTGAGGCGGCAAGCAGAGGAGCGAGTCTTGTGCATCTTGTTGAAAGAGACAGGGGCGCGTTTGATATAATTTCAAAAAATCTCAAAAAGTGCAGGCTTGAGGATGCTTGTACGGTATATAGAGATGATTCGATCGCCTTTTTGAAGAAGCAAGTATCGCAAAAGTACGATATCGTCTTTCTGGATCCGCCGTATGCCACGGATCTGATCAACGAGGCACTTGAGGTCTTGCTTGAGAGAAAGCTTCTGAACGAAGGTGCGTTTCTGGTTTGCGAAAGCGATAGAAGTGACGTTTTGAATGAAAAAAACTCTGCGAGCTTTGACTTGATAAAGACCTTGAAGCACGGAATTGCGTATATATCCGTGTTGAAACCGAGGAGGGAAGAACAATGAGGATTGCCATAGTTCCGGGTAGCTTTGACCCGATGACTCTTGGACACGTTAATATAGTTGAACGCGCAGCGAAGCTTTTTGACAAGGTATACGTTGCGGTTATGATAAATGATTCAAAGAGCTATATGTTTTCTGCGGAGCAGAGAACTACCATCGCAAGGCTCTCGTGTGGGCATATAGAGAATGCTGAGATCGTTTTTGACGATGGAATGCTTGCCTCTCTTGCCGAAAGACTTGGCGCGTGTGCGATCGTTAAAGGGATTCGCGACGAGCGTGATTATCTTTATGAGTTTGAGATGGCTAAGTATAATTCAAGGCATAATCCCAATGCACAGACCGTATTTTTGCCCTGCGAGGAGGGAGCAAGAGAGATAAGCTCTACCGCCGTTCGCCTAAAGCTCGAGAGGGGCGAAGATATATCCGATATCGTGTCAAAGAAAGCAATTGAATACATATTGAGCTATTAATAAAAGCCACCGATCGGTGGCTTTTTGTGCGCTAAATGAAAGTTACAAAGAGAAGAATATGTTCTTTTTCGAGAAAAAGAACCAAAAAGCTTTTAATCAGCTTCGCGAAT
>CALGCW010000239.1 GCA_937884385.1 uncultured Clostridia bacterium
AGCCGAGCGGTTATCTATTGAAGCCGGCGAAAAGAGAGCAGCTTGAGGCGGAACTGAAAAATCTCAGATATACCGCCTGAGCCGAATGATGGGAGGTGCAATAACATCGAAAGATTAGAGTTTATATGTCTGTGGATTGCGGAGCTTGCTCCTTTAACCGCAACACTGTTTTGCTTAATTTACGGCTTAAAACATTTCTTCAAAAAAGGGAAGCCGCTCTGCTTGCAAAGTCTTACGATGGCAATGGCAAGCCACGCACTGGGAAGTATTTACCACCTGTGCCAAACGCTCACAAGTGAAAATATTGTAGAAGGGTTTACGCCCGCGTACCTCGGTCGCATCGGTTTCTTTCTATTTATACTTACTGCAAGCTACGGACAGCTTGACAGAATCGTTGACGACGGTTCCTCAAAAATGCGAAGCGCAAGAATTATAGCTTTAATAGCACCCCTCTTTGCTGTGCTTTTGTATATTCCAAACGCTGTAATAGAGGATGTGGCGATATCGACTAAGGTTGTATATGCTCTCGTTTGGATACCTGCAATCTTCAGCGTGTATTTCAATTTGAAGCACGCCATCATTCCTGATCTTGACTTTGGCTTTATCAAAGCGATAAAGCCGTATAACATTTTTGTTTTACTGCTTAGCTTCTCAGAACTGCTATCTCTGACCACGTGGAATTATTATTATCCCATCCCGATGGCTATTGCGTCGATAGTATTTGGTGCGCTTTGCATTTGCAGCATGACCTTTGCAAAGAAAGGGGTGAAAAAATGGACAATATAATTTATATTTTGTTCGTATCTATTTTTATCCCAATCTTGCTGATGACCTTGCTTGTGGAGAAGAAATCGCGTTTCCCGATGATATTCGTGTTGGTCGGAATCTTTGCTTCCGTGTTCGCATCCGAGGTCAACGGATATCTATTGCAGATTTTACCGATGGATCAGTATAGTATCACGGTAACCGTAACTCCGGTAAGCGAAGAGGTTTTGAAGGCATTGCCGGTTTTGTATTATGCTATTGTTATATCGGACAAAAAGGAGAAGCTCTTTACCGCATCGATGGCAATCGGTATCGGATTTGCAGTCCTTGAAAATGCGTTCTACCTTCTCAGCTATCCTAACTTTAGTATGCTAAGTGCTGTGATCCGCGCCTTTGGTGCGGGACTTATGCACGGTATGTGTACCTTGCTCGTTGGAGTAGGCATATCCTTCGTTAAAAAGAAACGTAAGCTTTTTGCGGTTGGCACGTTCGGCTTGCTTTCTACTGCAATCGTGTATCACGGAATTTATAATATACTTATTCAATCCGAATACAGTATTGTTGGCGCACTGTTGCCGATCGCAACCTATATCCCATTCGTTATTTGGAGAATTAAGTACAGAAAAATACATTCTATGGAGGGAAAGAAATGAAAAAGGTATTGTATTTTATTCTGCTTGCCGCTGAGTTGTTCGTTGACGTTCTTTTTATGATGGCGTTGGCTAACAGCTCGCTGTATATCCCCATAGTAATAGCCGTTGTTGCTACATTGGCTATGCTGATCTGGCTGATTATTTTGTTTGCCAAAGCTGAAGACAAAAAGGCAAAGCGAAAGTTCATGCTTGGAATTGCTTTGTCTATGCTGATCCCGCTGATAGTTTTTGCTATTACGTTTGTTGTTGTAGCCGTCTTGTTTGTTATAGGATTTTCCAATTAAGATCATAAATAAAAAGGAGAATTTATTGTGAAGAAATTATTCTGTATTTTTGCTCTTATTCTTTTGCTTTCCACTTGTCTTACAAGCTGCGAGGTTGAACCTGCACCTAAGATCAAAGAGGGAAGATTCAATTTCTCGGTCACCTACGAGGAGTGGGGAGAGGCTAAGACCGTATCCGGTGTTTTCGTATGTGAATATGCGGGACGTTCCTTCACTCTTGAGGGGGGAGACTTCACAAGAGACTGGGAGGGTTCCGTCGAGGGTGTTGAGAATTTACACGACACCTTTTATGCCACGGTACGTGTAGGCGAGACCAATGACGGTGGCGAGATCTTATTAAACCTCGGAGTTTTTGCAGCTTACTTCATGGGCGAGCCCGGCTTTGCTGATTCGGTAATTGAGCCCAGCTTGTACATCGTACATTCTGCCGACGATAATCTTTCCTCTGAATCCTCAGGTACTCCCGAAGAGATAGAAGAGCTTTACGGACTCAAGATCATCGAATATCATTACGATGCACCTGTCGAAAACTCCTTTGGCAAATAATGAGTATAGGCTTTTGTTTAATATCTTAGAACGGAGATTTAAAAATGAAAAAAATATTTGTTGCAATAATTGCTTTGTTGCTGCTCTCGATCGGCTTGACAAGCTGCGGATTTGGTGTGCCGCGTCCCGAAGTTAAGGAAGGAAGATTTAATATTACCGTAACCTACGAATATAACGGGGAAGTCAAGGAGGCTTCCGGTGTGTACGTATGTGAATATGACGGCGTCAATTGGTGGGACATCAACGCAGATCCTTACGCGAATTGGAAGGAAAGCTACGAAGGCGACATACAAGACGGCGGAATCATTCCTATATGCAATACCGATGACGGTGGAGAGATCTTTATCAGCCTCCTTATGTACCCCGAGTATTTTATGGGAGATCCCGAGCACGCTGAATCTACTCCCATTGTGAGAGCTGAGATTTTTTATGACGATAGACAGATCGACGATGCGGACGTTATCGCCGAGTACGGAGTGAAGCTGATCGACTGCAAATATGATAAGCCGATAGAAAACACGTATAAATAATTTGATTAAAATATATTCATAAGAAAAGGGAATAAACAATGATTAAAAACAGAACTGCACAGCTTATTTTTCAGACCATCTATTGTACGCTTGGTCTTGTAGGAACGATAGCTTCCTTGGGTATCTTTGACAACATCAACGCTATCCGTTGGGACTTCTACGTTCATTTCACAAACATCAGTAATTTCCTCTGCCTTGGCGTTATGATCGCAGGTCTCGTTCAGACGATAAGGAAGAAGGAAGACAGCTACGTTTCCGCAGCTCCTCTTCTGAAGTTTATAGGCGTTCTCGGAATTCTTCTGACCTTCCTTGTGTTTAACATTATGCTTGCAGGTGCAGAGGGACGCGATCCTCAGCTCAACTGGCGCATAGGCAGCCTTTGCTTCCACGTGGTGCTCCCCATTCTCTACATAGCAGATTGGTTCTTGTTCTACGAGCGCAAAAAAGTCAAGTGGTATTATCCCATTGCTTCCATTGCTTTCCCTCTTGCATACGTAATTTTCCTGCTTATCCAGGCAATCATCTTGAAGTTTGATTCGTCAATTCTCATTCCCACTACAACTACTCCTCTGATCTATCCCTACTTCTTTGTTAATCTTGACACCCAGGGTGTTCCCGGCGTT
>CALGCW010000240.1 GCA_937884385.1 uncultured Clostridia bacterium
CGTTCTTTTCGTACTTTTCTTTCGACGCGGAAAGAAAAGTACATAAAAACAGTTCGATAAATCCCAATTTATAAAACAAATGTTAAAAATATACGAATTTATCTTCGGCTCTTGACATAAAGCGCGAAAAATGATAAAATACTTGTGTTTGCGTAAAAATAGAAAATAGATTTTTGGAGAACTAATGTTATTTAAGAAGAACAAAACGGCAGCGTCGGGAATCGCTGCTGAAAACAAAATGGGTACGATGCCCGTAAATAAGCTTTTGATATCCATGGCTTTGCCCATGGTGGCTTCAATGCTTGTGCAGGCACTTTATAATATCGTTGATAGCCTTTACGTCGCAAGAATATCCGCGGACACCTCCTTTGAGCTTACCGCGATCTCACTTGCCTTTGCCGCGCAGAACTTTATGATTGCCGTTGCTTCGGGAACAGGAGTTGGTATAAACGCGCTATTGTCAAAGAGCCTTGGTGAAAAAAATTACGAAAGAGCAAATAAGATTGCCACAAACGGTATCTTCCTGTCGGTGCTCAGCTATATTCTGTTTCTGATCCTCGGATTTACCTGTATGGAGACTTATATGGGCTGGATGACGGATGACGCTCACGTCATCTCGCTTGGCGTTGAGTATCTTTCTATATGCTTCATTCTCTCTTTCGGTATTTTTGGACAGATAATAATGGAGAGATTGATGATCTCCACGGGAAAGACTCATCTCGCTATGATCACGCAGGGAATCGGCGCGATAATCAATATAGTGCTCGATCCTATATTCATTTTTGACGACGGTATCGGATTTTTACTTCCCGATAGCTTGGGTCTCAATTTTGGCTTTGGATTGGGTATCGCGGGCGCGGCTTATGCTACCGTTATAGGTCAGATCGTTGCCTGCATTGCGGGTGTTGTTCTCAATGCCAAGTGCAACAAGGAGATATCTATGTCGTTTAAGGGCTTCCGCCCCGACGGAATGATAATAGGCAGAATATATGCCATTGGTGTGCCTTCTATAGTTATGGCTTCTATCGGCTCTGTCATGAACGTTTTATTCAACGGTATCCTTAATAGCTTTACCGCGATCGTTGAGGGAACCGAATATACGGTAGGAATTCTGGCACAGACGGCTTTCGGAGTTTATTTCAAGCTCCAGAGCTTCATATTTATGCCCATTTTCGGACTTAATAACGGAATAGTTCCGATCGTTGCGTACAATTACGGTGCGCAGAAGAGAAAGAGAATGATGGGAACGGTGAAGCTTGGTATAGTATATGCAGTCGGATATATGGCGCTGGGCCTTGCTGCCTTCCAGCTTCTTCCCGAGCTGCTTCTTGAATTTTTCAATATGCACGACGCGGCAAGTCTCGCCATTGCGGTGCCTTGCTTGCGAATTATCTCACTTGCGTTCGTATTTGCGGGATTCTGCATTATTATAGGATCTGTGTTCCAGGCGCTTGGAAAGAGCATTTATTCTATGTTTGTTTCTATCGCCCGTCAGCTGATCGTGCTTATTCCCGCGGCGTATCTCCTGGCAAAACTTGGAGACGTAGCTTTGGTCTGGTGGGCGTTCCCCATAGCAGAGGTAATGTCTATGGCGGTCAGTGTGATCTTCTTTATCGTGGTGTACAAGAAGATTATTGTGAAAATACCCGAATAATTGTTAAAAGCGATAGATTTTCACGCCTTGATTTAATAAAAATCATTGGATTTTTAAAAAAGCAACAAAAATTTTGAAAAACTCTTGACAAAAGGCGTGGTCATCGTGTATAATATAGGATGTCATTGTGTAAAAGCGTGAAAAATAGCCTTTGTGCTTGAATTAACGTTTCCGATTATCACGTAAGGAGGTGCAGCAAATGCTCAGAACTTATCAACCTAAGAAGCGTCAGAGAAAGAAGGAGCATGGCTTCAGAAAGAGAATGAAGACCTCTGATGGTCGCAAAGTTCTCAAGAGAAGACGTGCAAAGGGCAGAAAGAGACTGACCTACTGATTTTGGGAGTTTTAAATCAATCAGTAAATAAAAACCGCCGATGACCTGTTTCATTTCAAGGATGCTTGTAGTGTATGGGCATCGGGGTTTTTAGCGTTTAGAGGTAATGGCGGCAATATCTTTGCCCTGTTGCCGTTGTTAAAAGAATCTATTGTTTTGCGCGGTCCGGCGCGGCTGACAGTAGCCAAATAGGACATTGACGGAAGCTAAGCACAACAAAAGACAAAGCGTCAACTGACGCTAAAAGAGGTATAAGAATGAAATTTCCCGCAATAAAGGAGCATCATCTTTATAATAAGGCGTATCGCTCGGGAAAGCATTTCTTCGGAAGGTACGTGTGCGTGTACGTTTTAAAGGATCTGCACGCAAACAAGCTCAAGAAGGAGCATCCGCAAAAGATAGTCGTAAACCGACTGGGACTTTCGGTCTCAAAAAAGGTCGGAGGGGCAGTCAAGCGAAGCCGCGCCAAAAGAATAATAAGGTCGGCGTATGCCTGTCACAAGGATGCACTGAAAAAAGGATTTCTTATCGTTATCAGCGCCAAGCCCGAGATCGAGGGCAGAAAAAGCGGAGAGATAGCGAGAGAATTGAAATATGCCTTTGGCAAGCTGGATATGTTCGCAAACCTCGACAATAATAAGATATGAAGTATATCTGTATAGCGCTGGTGCGCTTTTACCGTAAATTCCTGTCTCCCTTAAAAGGAAGACCGTGCTGTAGGTTTACGCCTACATGCTCAGCCTATGCCATTGAGGCATTTCAGAAACGTGGCTTTATTGTGGGAATGATATTGACGGTGAGCCGTATTTTTCGGTGTCAGCCGCTTTTCCCGGGTGGGTACGATCCCGTGCCGCAGAGGGGACTCCGCAATAAAAAAATCGGTCAGGGCAACAGAGAAAACGTATATGACACAGTAGCGCAG
>CALGCW010000241.1 GCA_937884385.1 uncultured Clostridia bacterium
GTTTTTTGCGAGCTTTTTTTCAAAAAAGCGAAAAATCTTTTCTTTGTAACTTCTCAAAAAAACGCCCGTCGGTATAGCCGACGGGCTGATCTATTAAATCTTTATTAAGCTTCGGTTCAAACCTCTGCTTCTTCCATTTCATCCGCATTCATCTCGGAAAGGATCTCGCCAACCGCGTTTTTGATCCTTTGCTCATCCGCCTTCTGCTTTTCATAAAGCAGCACCGCGATCACGAGCGCAACGGTATAATAAAGTCCGGGATAAATATTAAACAGGTGATTGTCAAGCATACTGCCTGTAAGAAGCATCGACGCGCTGACCATCATCATAAAGCGATCAAGCGAGGGCTTGTGGAAAAGATACTTCAGAGTGCAAACTCTGTAATAGCCATAGCAAAGCGTGCCTACCGCGCCAAGACCCGCAAGAAGCTGGAAGATAGTGTTGTGAGCGAAATGGGGAATGATCGACGCCATCGGCTTTGCGAATTTCATCTCGTCACCGAAAAATCCCGCACCGAATATGGGGTTGTCCTTAAAAATATCGAAGCATCTTATCCAGATATTAATTCTTCCCGCACTCGCACTGTTGATGCCGCTTTGCGTGAAATCGTCAACCTTCGTTCTGTTGACGTAATGTTCAATAAGCGATATAAACTGATCCTTGAAGAAGAGAAGTACAACAAGTCCCACCACAACGACGGAAGCAGGCACGATTATGCGCGAGAGCTTCTTTCTTTCGCCCACAAACATCGTGAAAACGAAGCAGAACGCAAAATACAGACATCCAACAAGCACGGCATTGCGCGACGTGCTCGTAAGAGTTGCACCAAGAAGCGCAAAGGCGGTCAAAAGATGAATGTAGGGAAGATATTTCGACTTGTTTCTCATAAATCCGTAAAAATTCATCGGAATAAGAGTCGCAAGCACAAATCCAACAGCATTGGTCTTTCCAAATCCAAGCGTGAACGCACCTCTGTTGACACCGCCACCGGCGAAAAGATCACCCTTGAGGTAAATGCCTGCCACCTGGAAAAGAAGTATCCAGGAAATAAGTAAGCTTATGTAGGTAAAATACTCCGCTATCCCGTGCGCATCCTCGTCCATTAGCCCAAGATAGAGCACAAGGAAGAAGATAACGTACACCACCACAAGCGCAAGTCCCCAAAGCAGATTTCCGATCTTGTAATCACTCTGGAAAAGACCGTTAGTAAGCAATCCAAACGAAAGAGCAAGCATCGGAATAAATAAGGGTATCTTAAAGAAGTTGATCTTGGTAAAAAACTTGTTTTTTATCGCGTGGATAATGACACAAGCAACGAAAACGATCGCTCCGCCGATGAGAAGATAGGGACGAATGCCCGTAAAATAATGGTCGGAGCTCGTTGGCTCCATCGGGGAGTTAGTCACCGTCATCTGGTAGAAGAAAGTGAGCGCAAAGAAAATAAGCGGCTTCATCGATCTCGACGTAAGAAGCGCCACACTGACGATGATCATATTAAGGGTCGCCGTATATACCTCTATTTCAAAGAAATAACCGACAAGAATGAGCAAGCTCATAACAAGCGGATATATTTTTCCTTCAAAAAGCTTCGGCGTCAGCTTTATATCTTTCATAAAATACATCCTTTCCCGTATATTCGAGAATATTTTCATCCCATTATACATCTAAATACTTCTTTTGTCAATAGTACATATATTTCAAAAAATACTTGCAAAAATCTTAATGTGTGCTATAATTAAAGTGATATAATATTTATTTTTATAAGGAGAACTGATATGGACCACAAATATTACGTAGGAATAGACCTTGGCGGAACGTTCATAAAGGGCGGTATAGTCAATGAAAAGGGCGAAATAATCGTGTGCGATAAAACACCTACAGAGGTAGAAAAGGGAGATAAGGGCGTTGCAAAGAATATCGCAAGCCTTGCACTTGATCTCCTCTCAAGAGCAGGCCTCACCACAGCAGACGTTGAAGGACTCGGCATCGGCTCTCCCGGTATGATAGACTCCGCAGAGGGCAACGTGGTATACGCAAATAACCTCGGCTGGAACAATTTCAAGATCTGCGACGAGCTTTCAAGCCTTCTTGGCGGAATAAAAGTAAAGATCGGAAACGACGCAAACGTTGCAGCACTCGGCGAAGTAAAATTCGGCGCGGCAAAGGAGCACAATTCAATAGTTATGATAACTCTCGGCACGGGCGTCGGCGGCGGCGTTGTCATCGACGGTAAAATGATCGAGGGAAATAAGGGCGCGGGCGCAGAGCTCGGACATATCGTTATCGTTCACGGCGGCGAGCAATGCTCCTGCGGACGTAAGGGCTGCTTTGAAGCATACAGCTCCGCAACGGCTCTCATCCGAGATACAAAGCGCGCAATGCAGGCTCATCCCGACTCCAAGATGTGGGAGATAGGCTCACTTGACGCAGTGAACGGCAAAACGGTGTTTGATTACGCACCCGTTGACGAATACGCAAAAGAGGTAGTGGATAATTACGTAAAATATCTCGCCTGCGGACTTGTAAACTATGCAAATATCTTCCGCCCCGAGGTCATTCTCCTCGGCGGAGGCGTGTGCGCACAGGGCGATAACCTTATAAAGCCCCTTCAAAAGATCTTCGATACCGAGATATACGCAGGCGATAAAGGACCTCGCGTCCCGATACTTGTCGCAGAGCTCGGCAATAACGCCGGCCTCCTCGGCGCCGCCGCCCTTTTGATGTGAATTCTTAAACAGATTTCTCCCGCCACGTTGTAAATTTTGATTTATAGAAAAAGTTACAAAGAAAAAGATTTTTCGCTTTTTTGAAAAAAAGCTCGCAAAAAACTTTTGATCAGCTTTGCGGCAGGATTTCGCGCAAATTGTGTTGTGACAAGTCACAACACATAACGATTTTCTCCCTTGTCGA
>CALGCW010000242.1 GCA_937884385.1 uncultured Clostridia bacterium
TCGTAATCGTTATCGCGGTTATCGCTATTCTCGCGGCTGTGCTTATCCCCACATTTGCTGGCGTTATCAAGAAGGCTCAGGAGTCTTCCGACGTTCAGCTCGCAAAGAATTTCAACACTGCTCTCGCTGCAGAAGAAGCAGCAACCGGCAAGAAGCCTGCAACTTTTGCTGCAGTCCTCAATGTTCTCACCGAAAGCGGATACAACATTGAAAAGCTCAACCCCACCGCTGACGGCAATTGGTTCGCTTGGGACGAAGTAACAAACCAGATTCTTTATCTCGATGCAGAGTACAATGTAATTTCTTCCGCTAAGGATCTTGATGCTTCTGCGGATAGTATCGACGATGGCAAGTGGCACTTTGCTGTAAGTGATGCTGAATCCTTTGCAACCGTTGGAAAGTCCACCTCAAACGTTTACTTTATTGGTATGAACATCGAAAAGGGCGATAACACTACGCTTGACCTTACCGGTGTTGAAATCACTAAGAACGTTTCTACAGCAACACCTATAAACGTTACGACCGGTGGCGTACTTAATATCAAGGGTGGTACCGTTACGGCAACAGGTGAGGTTGTAGGATCTGCCGGTAAGGTTTATAGCATCAGCATTGACGTTGAAGGTGGTGAATTAAACCTTAACGGAACAACCCTTAGCGGAAAGACTGCTGATGGCAAGCACTCCACTCCCATTTCCATGTACGCTGGCGCTACCGGTACTCTTGAAAATGTAAGCTGCACTTCTGACGGCGGAACACCTATTGAGATCGGTGGCGGTTCTAACGTTAACATTATCGGTGGAGAATACTCTACCAACTACAGATACGGAAGCTTGTTTGTTAGCGGTCACACGAGCAATAGCATTGGAAAGGCTACTACAGTAACCGTGAAAAACACTACTCTCAAGCTTACAGGAACTACAGAGTATCTGCTTACCCTCTACGGAAGTGAAAAGGGTGCAGAAGTTATACTTGATGGAGTAACAGTCTCTTACGAAAACGAACCTTCTGAGGCTCTTATTTGGCTTTATGAGAAAGCTACTCTCACCATCAAAAATGGCACGACATTCAATGGCCAAACTTTGACGATAGACGATTGGAAGGCTATGTATCCCTCAGCGAAGAGCATAACCGAGACCGACGGTGCAATTGTAATCACTAATAAATAATGCAAGGGTTTGCCCACGCTCGACAGGGCGTGGGCAAATTTATTAGTTTTATGAAAAACAAACATTCTCAAAAAGGCGGGAAGATTTCCATTAAAAAACTTATAATTCTGGTAATCATTGCCGCCTTTATATGTGTGATCGCATTGCTTGCTTCTAGTATGGTAGATAGATATTTAGATGAGTTTTCTCCCGCAGAAACCAAAGAAATCACCGACGAGATCACCAGAGCCAAGCATTTTATTTCAGATTGGTATGCAGATATTTTGGATACCGATTCAGGTAGCTGTACCATCTATTTGAACGAGTTGAGATTTGCAAACGGTCGCTATACGCTGACCTTCGCGGGCGGCAATCGGGTGCGCGCAGTATCCCCGCGCGGAGAAAGATTCTTCAAATTCGAATACATAGACAATGTAGAATTTTTCGAGATTGATGGAAAAGTAAAATGTCGTTTCTACTATGGTCGCACAGGTGAATACACATTTACTGTCTAACTTGATTTGAAAGGAAAAACTAAAATGAGAAAGAATAATCGTAAAGGCTTTACCATTGTAGAGCTTGTTATCGTAATTGCAGTTATTGCAATTCTTGCGGGTGTGCTTATTCCGACATTTGCTGGTGTTGTAAGCAAAGCTAATGCATCTAAGGCACTTCAGGAAGCGCAGAATGCAATTAAGGTTGTAGCTGCAGAGTATGCTGAAAAAGGTGAGGCTATGCCGAACGCAACTGTTTATTATCTTGATAAAGATGCAAGCGCTGCTGATGCTAAAGTAGAATACACCGTTGCTTTTGCTAATGGTGTTGCCGGTGCAGCAGTTGATGCAAAGGGAGTAGATTTTACATATACTTCTGGAGATTGTTATGCAAAAACCGCTATTGTAGTTAAGGAAGCTGAAACCGCAACAGACGCAGAAGGAAACACAGTAACCGCTCCGGCGGTTAATACAACTGTTGTTGCTGACCTCGCGAAGAACATCATCGTTGTTGTTGACGCTGACTAATCTCTAACCCAAATAACTAATTATCCCCCCGAGAAATCTCGGGGGGATGCACTTTTTTAAAAAACTATTGACAAATGAATTTATATATGCTATAATACAAATGACGAAGGACACCGATGACGGTGCTCCCCATCATAAGTTGTTAAAAAATAACCGCCTTATTGGGAAGTGAGGCGGTTATTTCTTTTTATTTTTTGTCGTTATTGTTGAAGTGTTTAAGCAACAACTCGGCAAATGCGATAAGAAATGTAAGAAGCATCAGCATTTCTGCCAACGAAAGATACATACTATCACCTCCCCTCATTGTTTTGAAGGGAGAAAAAGAAACGTTTCGCTCCCTTCTGATCGAGGGAAGCAACCGCCACCGTTTTGGTGTCCTCCGGGCGCATATATTTGCGCCGTGAATATTCTACCACATTTTGTCGAATTTGTCAATATATTTTGATGCCGCATCACGCCGCCCACTCGGGCGGCTTTTTCTATTGTGTGGCACTATGTTACTATAAGCCTTCCCTTGCGAGGGAAGGGGGACCGCTTGCGGTGGATGAGTAGTCCGTAACACAAGCTAATCAACACCTCATCCGCCTCGTTCCTTGGCACCTTCTCCCACTGGAGAAGGCTTTAGGACACGATTTTCTCCAAAACAACAGCGCGAGAAAGGACACCTGAAAGGTGAAATTTCTCGCCTTTTGTGCGCCAGCGCAAAAACGTATTCGCAGTCAAGATTTTAGTCAAAATTCGA
>CALGCW010000243.1 GCA_937884385.1 uncultured Clostridia bacterium
ACCGGGGATAGAGGTGTTGCAGACCTTTGCCTTACCGCTTGGCCATGGCGCCATTTTCTACAACATTTGGATTATATCACAAATTACTGCTCTTGTCAAGGGGGTATCGCATTAATTTTTATTGCTGAATCAACTTATTCATCACTTATTAAACGACAAAAAATATTTTTTCTTGACAAATAATTTGTGTTATTGTATAATTATTTTGCGACAGGATCGCAATTTATCTTTGAAAGGAAAAACACTATGAAACAAATTGCAAGAATTTTTATTATCATTAGTATGGTGGTTGGCATCTGCGCAATTTACCCCACGATACTTGGTGCTATCGCTCTCAAAAAAATGAAGGAAGGTCCTCTTTCTGTGGGTTGGAAGATCGTTATTCTTCTTTTCGTTAACACGATCTCAGGTATCCTTCTTCTTGTTGATAAAGAGGATTAATTCTAAAGAAAGACAGCTTCGGCTGTCTTTTTTTGTTGTGTCGAGCATTTATTATTGACAAATTCGTTGCTATGGTATAGAATAAATGTATCAATAAAACAAGGAGGGTGACTATGATAGATTTTGACGGAAGCGGCTTTTTTGCCAGACTTAAAAAGGTTGACAACGGTACTTTTGGAAGGGTCATCGACGATTTTATGATCGACGGTGAGGAGATCATCGGTACGTATCAAAGCATACGCGACGGCGTTGTATTTACTAACAAGAGGATAATTGCTATAAACGTGCAGGGTATGACGGGGAAGAAGAAGGATTTTACCTCCATCCCCTACAGCAAGATAACGACGTTCTCTCTTGAAACTGCAGGCTTTTTTGATGCGGATGCTGAGCTTGAGATCTATATGTCGGGCGTTGGCAGAGTCAAGTTCGAGTTCACAGGCTCAACCAACGTTAAGGAGATATGCAGAATAATCTCTACCTATGCTCTTTTGGATTAAAAGTAAAAATAAAAAGGACACCTTTGGGTGTCCTTTTGTTTTGACTTTAAAAACGCAATTAGTCAGCGATGTAGGGGAGAAGAGCTACCTGACGAGCACGCTTGATGGCTGTTGTGAGCTTTCTCTGGTGCATAGCGCATGTGCCGCTGATTCTTCTGGGAAGAATCTTGCCACGTTCGCTGATGAACTTTCTGAGCTTTGCGGAATCTTTATAGTCGATATAAGCGATCTTATCTTCACAGAAGATGCAGACCTTTTTTCTTCTGCGGTTGTTGAAACGAACCGGACGAGAAGTATTTTCTGTTCTTTCCATTTTATGAAATCCTCCTGTTTAAATTTGCGTTAATCAGAACGGCAAGTCGTCGTCTGTCTTTACTTCTTCAAAGTTGGGCGCATCCCCACTTGAGAATGAAGGAGAACCGTAAGCGTCGGGAACGTAGTTTGTCTGAGCCGCACTATCAGCACGGGAATCAACGAACATTGCCTCGTCAACAACTACCTCTGTTGCATAACGCTTCGCGCCTGTGTTATCGTTCCAGGTTCTTGTCTGAATAGAACCTGTTACGCAAAGAGATGAACCCTTCTTGAAATATCTTGAGATAAATTCAGCGGTCTGTCTCCAAGCAACACAGCTGATGAAGTCTGCTTGAGAATTGTTCTGTCCGTCAGCGCCTCTTGAAAATCTGCGATTTACTGCGAGTGTGAAGGATACGACTGCAATTCCATTCTGTTGAGTCTGTTTGAGTTCCGGATCTGCTGTAAGGCGTCCGCAAAGAACGACCTTATTCAAGTTAAGATTTGACACTTTAGCTTACCTCCTTGAACAATTATTCAGCATCGGTTGTTTCAGCAACTTCAGCTACTTCTGCAGCTTCAACAACGGGAGCTTTCTTTGCTGCGTTGTTTCTTTCGATTGCCTTTACGTCAAGCTTGATTGTCATTGCTCTCATAACGTTTTCGTCGATGTTGAACAAACGGTCAAGCTCAGCGGGGAAATCAGAAGCTGTTTTGAAAGTTACAACAGTGTAGTAACCCTCGCTCTCATCGTTGATAAGGTATGCAAGGCGGCGTCTGCCCCATTCAGCAACCTCAACGATCTCTGCGTTGTTAGCTATCAATGTTGTGAATTTGTTCACGGTCTCTTTTGCGGCTTCTTCTCCGTTTGCAAGACTAACGATGAACAGGTTTTCATAAGTATTGATTACCTTTTCCATATTTTACACCTCCCTATGGACTTTAAGTTCGCGCAATTCTCAAAAATTTTTGCGCGACAGAGAGACGGACATACGTCCGCATCATCTACATATTATAGCAGTTTTTTTGCATTTGTCAAGTATTTTTTTAAAAAATCTGTTTTTATATTAAATATCGGAGAAATATTGACATATGCTGATAAATATGATATAATGATAACATAAAAAGGCATAAGCTTTTTGGCAAACGCTCCGGGAGCGCATAATTTAACAGACTTTATCAGCTCCCGCATGGGAGCTTTTTGCGTTTTTTATACCACAAAAAAGGGGAGGTATTTATGAAAAAAAGTTTAAGATTTATAGCAATTTCAGTAATACTTATTATGAGCGTTCTTGTGCTTAACTCCTGCTACGTCGTCAAAAGCGGCAAGATGAGTAGGATAGAGGGAACGTATATGCTCACATCATACAGCGGAGACGGGGATTATATCACCGAGCGCGGAATAACTATGTACGTGATAATCCGAGCTGACGGAACCGGATATTATGCATATACGGACGGTACTTGCGACCCGTATATCGCTCAGCTTCGCTGCAGATATGTGCAGGACACCGAGGAGGCAGGGAAGTATTCATACGTTGAGATCGATTTCGGAACGGGAGAATACGTGAAATTTGCAGTTTATGCACCGACGCTCGAATTCAAGACCAATCTCAACTTCACAAAGCCCGTATGGAAGCCCGTGGTCTGGGGCGAGCCGCTCGAGATCGACTACAACATCAACGTTGATTTTACCCGTGTGAGCAGAAAGACGGATTCATCGTATATTGTTGAAAATTTCGGCAAGGCTCCCGTTCTCCCGTATGGAGCAAAGAGGCTCGACGGTACGTATAAGCTTGATTCCGTTATTGCAAACGATAAGTCGCCCGAGGGTGCGGCTTTACCCGAGCACGGTTTTGTTTATTACTACATCGACTTTGATTTTGTAGCAGGTAAAGCTAAGATCTACGGAATGGAGAAGTCCGATGAAGCGGAGGTGACTACAGCACTTGACGATCTTTCGATCGAGCTCGTTGAGGGTGAATACCTCCTGACTGCGGGAGGCAGAAGTATTGGTAAGCTTGTCACCGAGTATTCGTCGCGCTATCTTTATGTCGAGGAGTATTTCGGCGAGGATTGCTTTACGTTGAGATTTTCATATTGGGGAGATATGACGGAGGAGCAGATAACTGACAGTATCGAGGATGACGTTAATATCTATATGAATTCAAAGCTTCCTCACGAGGAATAAAGCTGATATCCAAATCAAAAAAGCACCGCGATTGCGGTGCTTTTCTTTGCTTATTTGATTATTTTACGGTCACACCTGTGATGTGGGTGTTGATGCCGTTGTACCAGTATGCAAAGCCTGTGACGTCGATAACGTCGCCTGCCTTAAGTGCTCCGACTGTCTGGTAAACCTCTGTATCGGAGCCTGTGAGATAGGATTCTACGCAGAATTCGTATTCTGCACCGTCCTTTTCAAGTGTAACGTAGATGTCATTGCCTACCTGATCGTTCTTATAGGAGATTTTTACTACTGTAAGTCCCTTGAAGGAAACGAGCATATTTTGGTAGTTGATGAGGTCTTCGCTTGCGAGCTTATCTGTAACGTCCGTGGGCTCTGCAACGTGCTTACCGCTGATCACCTCAACCTTTGCGTCAATGATCTCAACCTCGCCTGCCCATTCAGCCTTAACACCGGATACGCGAACCTTTGTACCGGGAACGAGCCTTGCAGCAGCATCCTCTGTGCAATGCCATTCGTATACGAAGTAGCCGCCAACACCGTCCTGAAGGTAGAACGTGAGCTTGCCTGTTCCTGCATCGGAATCATACCACCAGCCCTGCTTAGCCTGAACGTAAGCTTCGATAACGACTTCGCTGTCAACGTCTGCAGCATTGTATTCTGCCCAAGTCATAACACCTTCGCTCTTTGCGTTGATATCTTCGGCCTTGTTATCGTCGCAAGCAAAAAGGAAGAGAGACATTGTCAAAGCTAAAAACAAACATAAAAACTTTTTCATTTTGATTTTCTCCTTTGTAAATGAAATTTTTCACCTATAATTATACACAATTTTTTTCGGTTGTCAATAATTTATTCATTTTTTCTTTTTTTGGAATGAGAAATTAAGTGATAAGCACCGAGAGAGAGCCAAACAATACCCATAACGGAGAGCAATACGACCGAGCCCGTTGGCAATGCTCCAAGCTCCTGCTCGGATATCCTGTCAAGCTTATAAAGCACCATAACTCTGCGGTAGAGATCGGAGAGATAGGCGTCATCCACGGTCTTTTTTCTTCTTGCCGCCTTTGCGACATCCTCGATGAGCTCACCTGCTGCGTTTCGCAGGGAGGTCGAGCCGTTGAAAACTGCCGTGGTAAAGGTATTTTCGGTATTCTCTATAAGAAGCTTTGCGGATTTTATTTTGATATCGTAATAGAGGTCGTTGTCCTCTCCCTCTCGCGAGAGGTAGTCCCGGTACTCCGCAGAATCCTGCGCCTTACTCGTCACGGGAACGTATCCCTCGGTCTGAGAATAAGCGATCTGTGTTTCATTGGAGAGCAGGAACTGAACGAAGAGCCACGAAGCGAGCACCTCGCCTTGATCGTCCTTATTGAAGATGCAGACTGACGGTCCTTGCGATATCATTTGAGGATTTTTGGTGTCATACTGAGGAATGGGCATTACCTCCATCTCGAAATCGGCGAGATTCTCCTCTGCAACGTCGATCATCGGGGCATCGGGGCCCATCCACGTTGCGCCTGCGGTCGAATCTATACCGAATATGCACTGTCCTTGATTCAGGAAGTTTCCGGGATAGCTTGAGATCTTAAAGGTAGAGAATTCACCGTTTTTCGTGTGAGTATAGACGTCCTCAAGGATGCTCTTTGTGCTGTCATTGAAGATGAGGATATCGCCGTTATCGTTCGAATAGGGCGCGCCCATCTGCCTAAGCATCGATATCATCATATTGTCCGTGGACTTATAGATGAAGGGAATAAAGGTCTTCTGACCGTTGGCGATGTGAACCTGCGTGGTTTTGCCGTTTTCGTCCGTGACGGTCGTTTTTCCAAGGCTCATTGCTTTTTCGCACACTTCCCACACGAAATCCCAGGTGAAGGTGTCCTTTTCAAGTGTGAAGCCGAGCTCTTCGACGAGCGTTTTGTTCACGTAGCACACCTCTGTGGAACGCATAAAGGGAAGTGCGTACTGCGTGCCCCCTATTTTGCCCTCCTCAAGGAACTTTGGAATGATCTCCTCTTTTGTGGGAGCATCGAATCTCAACGTATCTGAGCCAAGTCCCCACTTTTCGTGTTCCATAAGCTCTTCAAGCGGAACGACGAGGTTCGAGCCTGAAATGTAGGTCGCGATATGATCGGGATAGGTGATGCACACGTTGGGTGTGGTGTTTGAAGTGATATTAGTGATAACGTTATTATAGATATCACCGTAATCGGTGAAATTCCGAAGAGTTATCTTGATATTTGGGTAGAGCCTTTCAAATCTTGTTATCGCGTCGGCATAGACGGCGCGCTGTGTTTCGTTATTTTCGTTTTTTGCCCAAAAGGTGATCTCGTAGGTCTTGCTCGGGTCGAGATCCTCAGTCAGAGTAAATGCTTCAAGCTCGCGCCGTTTATGACAGCCCACAAGTGCAAGGGGCGTGGTGAGGATCAGCACGGTAAGAGCGATTGAAAGAATCCTTGTGAATATTTTCATCCCTTGGTGCCTCCTCTCGAAACGCCTTCCATTATTTTGTCCTTGAATACAAGGAAGAGAATGATAAGAGGAAGCGAGATGGCAACCACAGCCGCCATCATAACGGGAATATTCTCACGTCCGAAGCCGCTTTCGCGCAGGGTCTGTATTCCGTTGGAGATGAGGAAATATTCCTCCTTATCCGTGATGAGCCTTGGCCATACGTAGGAGTTCCAGCATTCTATGGTTTTGAGAATGAGGATGGTGACGATGGTCGGACTTGAGATGGGGACCATTACCTTCATAAGGTAGCCGAAGTCGCCCGAGCCGTCCACCTGTGCCGCGAGATATAGCTCGTCGGGGATGGATGCGAAGTTCTCCTTAAGCAAGTAAAGGTAGAAGATCGACGTGACGGACGGGAGAATGAGTCCGAAGAAGGTATTTCTCATATCGAGCTCGGTGATGGTTATATAGTTCGTGATGATAACGAGCTCGTTGGGGATCATCATTAGTGAAAGAAGCAGGGTGAATGCAAGGTTCTTGCCCTTGAATTCAAGTCTTGCGAAGGCAAATGCCGCAAGCACGATCACGATCAGCATAATTACCGTGGTCGAGACCGTGAAAACGAGTGTATTTGCCATATAGGTAAAGAGGGGTACCTTCGTGAATGCGTCGATATAACTTTCAATGGTGAACATCCTTGGGAAGAAGCCCGGGATGGATTCCGAGGAGTATTCTGCAAAGCTCTTAAAGGAATTCTGAAGCATCCAATAGAAGGGGAAGAGCACGAGTATCGCCCAGAGAGTGAGCCCTGTGTAGATACCGACCTTTTTGAGGGTCGCGCTGCGTTTGCTTTGCTTTTTTGCTGTTTTGATATCGTTCATCTGCGCACCTCACTTTCCGTACGTCACGTGCTTTTTGCTCACGATAAGGTTGATGGACGTGATGGTAAGCACGATGAAGAACAATATTATTGCCGCGGCGGATGCAAACGACGGATAACCGCCGCCGTCGCCGTAGAGCATATCGTAAATGTATCCAACTATGGTATTCATCTCGGCGGTATTGAGGTTTGTGCCGAAGAGAGCGACCGCGTCGCTGTATGCCTTAAACGCACCTATAAAGCCTGTGATGACAAGATAGGATATGGTGGGAGAAATCATGGGAAGAGTAATCTTCCAGAACACGCGCTTTTCGGGCGTGCCGTCTATTGCCGCCGCCTGGTAATACGTATCATCCACGCTTGCAAGCGCACTTGTGAAAATGAGTATCTTGAACGGAAGCACCGTCCACACCGTATATATACAGAGCACGAGCATTTTTGCCCAATGCTCACCGTCGATGAAGTCTATGGCTTCGCCCCCAAGGCTCGTTATCAGAAGATTGACGAGTCCGTCCGTGTAGGCGGTCTTTTTGAAAAGTATCATAAATACGAGACCGACAGCGAGGGTATTGGTCACGTAGGGAAGGAAGAATATTGTCTGGTATGCCTTTCGGAGCTTTTTGATGGATGAAAGTCCAACGGAGATGACGAGTGCGAGTATCGTTGATACGGGCACGGTTATCATTACGAGAATGAAGGTATTCTCAAGCGCCTGCAAAAAGTAGGGGTCGTGCAGAACGTATTCATAGTTATAAAGTCCCGTGCCCCAGAATTCGCCCGAGACGAAGTTGTAGCCCTCCTCAAAGGAGTATATAAATACGTCGACGAGGGGATAGAGCATAAATACTGCCACGAACGCAAACGCGGGCAGCAGATACAGCCATCCCTTTATATCCTTATTCAGCTTCATTTTTTCACCGCCCTTGTGTGAACATATTTTTACATATTAATAATACTACAAATCGGATGAAAAGTCAATAAAAAACTATGTCTTTAAGTTGCATTGTTGACAACTGTTTTATTTTATGATAAAATGAATATGATAAAATGATATATCATGGAGGTGTTTTTTATGAGAAGATTATCATTGCTTATTTCTGTTTTTATTATTATTTGTTTGTTTACCTCGTGCGATTTATTTGATATTTCGGGCATAAGTGGGTCTAATAAAGATTCTTCTCTTCCTCCGGCAGCGGACCACGAACACTTTTTCAGTGAATGGAAGCCCGTAATTTTGCCTTCGGTTGAAGAAAAAGGTCTTGAAAAAAGACATTGTTTTTTCTGCGGTGGGGTAGAAACTGCTGTAATTGATAAGCTTGTTCCTGCGGAAAATCTTGAATTTAGTTTTAATTATGGTTATAAAACTTATTCTGTTAGTGGAATAGGAACTTGCGAAGATGCATATATTCTGATCCCGAGCACTTACGAAGGATATCCCGTGGATAAGGTGGAACGTAGGGCCTTCGGTGGAAACAAAACGCTAAAATATGTTGTTTTGCCCGACACTATAGAGGATATTGGCACTGGTGCGTTTTCTTATTGTAATAATCTCGTTGGCATTGAACTTCCTAATTCATTGATTTCAATAGGACAGAGCGCTTTCCAAGGTTCCGCTAATCTTGAAAAAATTGTTATTCCCGATTCGGTAAGAATACTCGGTCAAAATGCTTTATATAAGTGTACAGGACTCAAAGAACTTGTTATTGGACGAGGTTTATCAGAAATTCCCGGGGACTATGATAATCCCAGAGAGGGCGTGTTCGGCTTGTGTACCTCGCTTGCCAGTGTTATTATACCGGATACGATAACGTCCATAGGCGACTATGCTTTCAGCGGATGTCAAAACCTTGAAAGCATAACTCTTCCCGATTCGGTCAAAAAGATTGGCTCCGGAGCTTTTATGGGATGTAAAAAGTTGAAACATGTGCATCTTGGAGGCGGATTGGAGCACATAGGCGGCTTATATGGGGTATCAGACAATGTTTACGCCGGAGCTTTTGAAAAATGCAAATCAATTGAAAGCATAACGTTTCCGGATACCCTTAAAACCATTGGAAAAGAGTCATTTTCAGGTTGTTCAAACTTAACGAGTGTTACATTACCAAAATCTGTGACGGAGATAGGAGTCGGGGCATTTGAATATTGCACTTCGCTTGCTGAAGTGAATATGACAAACACTATTACCGCAATTGGCATTGCTGCGTTCAGGAATTGTTGTTCTTTAAAGGAGATTACTATACCCTCATCTGTAAAAACTATTGGATTAAATGCTTTTCAAGGCTGCGACGCACTTGAAAATGTATATTATCAAGGGTCTATTGACGGCTGGTGTACAATTGATTTTGATGATGACTATTCCAATCCCTTGATGAATGGATGCAATCTCTATTTCGGTGATAAGTTGGTAGAGAACGTTGCTTTCCCTAGTAAATTTGCAAACATTCCCGACCGTGTTTTTGCAGGGTGCACATCTCTCAAAAGTGTGAGCATTCCTAAAAGTGTAAAAAGTATCGGAGTATGCGCGTTTTATAATTGTCAGTTTCTTGAAAGCGTTTCTTTACCAGAATCTGTGAATTTTGTTGGAGGAGGGGCTTTCCAAAAATGCATTTCACTGAAGCATTTCGAATTTTACAATCCAAACATCGTTTTTTCTAACGCTGTGTTTGACGATTATCCTACATTTTCGTTTAATGAATATGATAATGGTTTATATCTGGGAAACAAGGAAAATCCGTATTTGATGTTTTACAAAGTAAAGGACAATACGTTGGACTCATGTAAAATACACGAAAAAACCGGTGTTATATACAGTTATGCGTTTTCGTACTGCAAAAACCTGAAAAGCCTGGAAATACCTGAAGGTGTGACTGTGATTGGCGCTTATACGTTTGTTGGAAGTAAAGCTTTGGAAACTATAAGTATTCCAAGTTCGCTGGAAATAATCGATAATAATGATTTTAGGTTTTGTGAATCTTTACAGTACACCGAATATGATGGAGTTCTCTATCTTGGAAACGAAGAGAATCCCTATGTACTTTTGGTTGATGTCACAGATCTTGCAAGAAGTGAATATACAATCCATAAAGATACAAAAATCATTTATGACGATGCGTTTTCCCTTTGTGAGAATCTTTTAAGTATAACTATTCCCCAATCCGTTGTGTATATCGGGAACAACGCTTTTGCTCATTGTAACTCGCTGCAAACGATATATATTCCCGATTCTGTAAAAACAATAGAAGGATATCTGGTCTTTAGCTCTGAGGCACGGACCACAGTCTATTGCGAAGCAAAATCCAAGCCTGAAGGCTGGGCAGAATGGTGGGTTACTCATCCACACATAGTATGTTGGGGATATGTGATTGAGGAATAACGATACATCACTTTAGATACTCAGTTGGACTGAAATATAACCGAGTATAGTATGAGCGAATACGATATTATTATTTGCTCGTCAATTTAAACGGGGGAATACTGTATGAAAATATATGAAAATGAAAGATTTGGGGAGGAGCGCGCGCTGTACGGAGTGGACGGCGTTGAGCTTTTGAAATGCTCTTTTGACGGAATTGAGGACGGAGAAAGTGCGCTCAAAGAGGGCAGGAATATAGAATGCGATCAGGTGCTTTTCAATCTTCGCTACCCCCTGTGGCACGATCATAACGTATTGCTTGAAAACTGTGAGATGACGGAGCTTTGTCGCGCGGCACTCTGGTATTCTGAAAATATTGACATAAGGTTTTCCAATCTTCACGGGATAAAGGCACTGCGTGAATGTAAAAACGTTAAAATCACGGGCTGCGACGTAAAGAGCCTTGAATTCGGTTGGTTTTCGCACGGTATTGATATTGACAGCACGAGCTTTCAGGGCGAATATTTTATGCTTCGCTCGACAGATCTCGATATGAAGAATTCCTCGCTCAAGGGTAAGTATTCCTTCCAATACATTGAAAATTCAACGTTTGACAATTGCGATTTCGATACCAAGGATGCGTTCTGGCACGCGAAGAATATAGTTGTGAGAAACTCCACCGTCAAGGGAGAGTATCTTGCGTGGTATTCCGAAAATATTACGTTTGAAAATTGTACTATCATCGGCACGCAACCGCTTTGCTACTGCAAGGGATTGAAATTGATAAACTGTGAAATGGTCGATTGCGATCTCTCGTTTGAAAAGAGCGAGGTCGAGGCGGACATCGTCGGAAGCATCGTTTCCGTTAAAAACGTTTACTCCGGCTACGTTCGCGCGGATTCCATAGGAGAGATAATCACCGACGATGACCGTGCCATAGGCAAGGTGGAAATAAGAGAAAAGGTCTAAAAAAATAAAAAATATCGATAAATCGCTTGACAAGAGGAAAAATATCGGTTATAATATTTTCCGTTGTTTTATTTGAAAAGCGATTTTGAAAGGAGCAGAGAAGTGATTATTGATCTTAAGCCAATGCTTCGCGGCGAGGTGAATTCGATTGATATCGATTTCGTTATCACACCCGAAATAATTGAAGACGTCACCTTTACAGAGGATGCAAGGGTCTGCGGTAAGATCACGAACTCTGCGGGATATATGCGCCTTACGCTTAAGGCGGAGCTTCCTTACATCGGTCAGTGCGCGCGCTGTCTTGACGAGGTGCGCGGCGTGTTCTCGCTCGACTTTGAGCGTACCGTCGTTACAGAGGGTATGGTGAGCGAGGAAAGGCTTGAGGAGGGCGTTGACGAGTACATCGTGCTTGAAAATGACAAGCTTTTGCTCGATGACGCGGTAAAGGAAGAGCTTCTTATCGATTTTCCCCGCAAGCTGCTCTGCAGTGAGGATTGCGAGGGTCTTTGTCCCAAGTGCGGAAAGCCCAAAAGAGAGGGCGATTGCGGCTGTGTGACAAAAGAAATCGATCCAAGATTAGAAGTTTTAAAAAAATTGCTTGACAAATGAGAAATGATGTAGTATAATATCATAGATAAGTTGTGTATCACACTAACAAGGAGGTGTAGGACAATGGCAGTACCGAAGAGAAAAGTATCTAAAGCTCGCAGAGATAAGAGACGTTCAAACAACTGGAAGCTCAGCCTTCCCGGCATCGTAAAGTGCCCCAAGTGCGGAGAATTCGTGCTCTCTCACAGAGTTTGCAAGAAATGCCGTTCTTACAATGGCAAGGAAGTTATTAAAGAAGAGGCTTAATTTGAGCATCTGTACCGCTTGAATATTTTAAAGCGGAATTTCCTATAAAATAAGGAACTTATTCTGTTTTATTACGAGAAAAGTTCCTTTTTTTATTTATTATTATTCTTTTTTGGAGATGTATTATGAAAAAGACTACTATAATTATAACGATCTTATCGTTTGCGCTTGGCATCATGGTGCTTGCGCTCGGTTTTATTCTTTTGACAGAGAATAATATCTCGGGTGCTCTTTTCCCCACAACGACTCAGCCGACCACCACAACGACGGCAAAGCCCAAGCCGACCACGGGTCCGAGAGACAAATATGACCCCATTGATATGACGCAGCTCAATTTCAGTGAGTACGTCACGCTCGGCGAGCATACGGGACTCACTATTGAGGTTAAACAAACGCAGACCGAATACGATACCATTCAGGAAATGATCAATAAGCAGCTCGACGAGATGCTTATCAACAAGGGTGAATGCGAGAAGTTTTATGAGGGAGCTATAGAGGTTGACACGCTCTTTAACTTCGATTATACGGGATATCTTGACGGAGAAGCGTTTGACCGCGGTGCTGACACCGACGTTGTGGCTTATATTGAAAAGCCTTCTGCAGAGAAGGAAGAGTATATCTTCTATCTTTTGGGCGGAACACAGTTTATTGACGGATTTGCGGAGGCGATCCTCGGTGCAAAGCCCGGTGATGAGTTTGACATTGACATCAAATTCCCCGACAATTACAGTAACGCAGATCTTGCGGGCAAGGATACGGTATTCCACATCAAGATAAACTACATTGTGGGTGAGGCTAAATTTACCGACGAGTGGGTATCAAGAGAGACCGAGGGCAGGCTTACTACCAAGCAGGAATATCTTGATGAGGTTTTTGAAATCGTGCTCAGGGATTCCAACTTTTCGTCCCTTTGGTCAAAGATATTAGCTAATGCAAACGTTATCAAGCTTCCCGAGGCGCAGGTCAACGCATATTATTATGCTGACAGATATCAGATTGAGGACTATGCGGTAAGCTTTGGAATGACTTATGAGGAATTTTTGGCATCCGGCTACGGTGCGTATATTGGAGTAAGCTATAAGAATGATGCGGAGCTTCGTGCGGCGGCTGAGTCCGTTGTAAAGGAAGAGCTTATCATTTACGCTATAGCTGCTGCGAACGATATTTCAGTCACGGATGAAGAGTACAAGACTTATCTCGCTGATTTTGCCGAGCAGTACGGCGTTACGGAGGAATACGTGCTTCAGTACTATACCGAGCAGGATCTTCGCGAGCAGATATTGATCGAAGAGCTTATTGACTTCCTCAACGAAAACAATGAATATTCATTGAACGTAGTGCCCGATCCCGAGGAGAATAAGGATCAACAATAAAATAAGAAAACGGCGGTCATTGACCGCCGTTTTTAGCTTTACTGTACCTTTTGAAGGTGATATACCATTTCTCTTACGAGTGCGCGGGGAGCGAAGCGGTTTGCAAAGACGATTATCTTATTCATAAATCCGCAGACGCATACTGCCTTGCCGCGCTTCATATTTTTATAACCGAACTGTGCTACCACGTCGGGATTCCAGACCTTAAGGTTCTTAAAGAGTCCACTTTCGCCAAGGTCTGCCGCCGCGTCAAAGTTTGTTCTGATGGGTCCGGGGCAGAGAGCAGTCACCTTGACACCCGTGCCCTTGAGCTCACGGTGGAGTGCCTGTGAGAAGGAGAGAACGAATGCCTTCGTTGCATAGTAGACGCTCATAAGAGGTCCGGGCTGGAAGGCTGCGATGGAGTCGACGTTGAGAATATTGCCGCCGCCGTTTTTGATCATATCGGGGATATAGAGGTGGCAAAGGTGCATAAGCGCTGTGCAGTTAAGGTCGACCATTCTGAGCTGCTTATTGATGTCGCTCTTATGAAATTCACCGAAGTCGCCAAAGCCTGCATTATTTACAATGACGTCTACCTTGATGCCTGCATTCCTTGTCGCGTCGTAAACCTCCTGCGCGCCCTCGGGCTTGCAGAGATCCTTTGCAACTACGGTTGCTTTTACGTTGTATTCTTTTTCGATTTGCTTCTTTATTTCCTCAAGACGTTCTGCATTTCTTGCGACCAAAACGAGGTCATAGCCATCGCGTGCAAAGATGTTTACGAATGAAAGTCCAAGTCCGCCCGAAGCGCCTGTGATAAGTGCTGTTTTTTTCATATTTTTCTCCTTTTAGATTGGAAGTGAATAAAGTATCATACCGAGACCGGCAGATATTAGTATCATAAGAATGGGGGATGGCTTTTTACCCTTGATCTTCTTTAAGACCGTTGCTATTGCCACTACGAGTGCAAAGATGATGATGCCCTTGATGTCGACGTTGGGGGTGAAGTCGCCGCTGCCGATGCCGAGAAGCACGGAGAGGAAAAGGGTTATTGCCGTTCCGCTGATAAGGGAGACCACCGTGGGGCGCACGCCCTCAAGAAATGCCTTTACACCGTTGTATTTGAGGAAGTTTTTGAGAAGTGCGGAGATGATCAAAATGATGATAAAGGATGGAAGCACAACGCCGAGCGTTGAGAAAGCCGAGCCGAGCACGCCTGCCTGCTCAGAGCCGACGAAGGTTGCCATATTTATTGCAATGGGGCCCGGGGTGGACTCGGATACTGCTATCATATTGAGCAGCTCCTCCTCGGTGAGCCAGCCGTGTGCGAGGACCTCCTCTCGAACGAAGGGGATCATTGCGTAACCGCCGCCAAAGGTGAGCGCACCTATTTTGAAGAAGGTCAAGAAAAGCTCAAGAAGGATCATTTTTCTTCCTCCCTTCTGCGATTTGCATAGAAGGCTATGATGCCTATCGCGCCCGAGATAAGGATATAGATGATGGATGAAAACTTAACTGCGAAAAGTGAAAAGCCTATCATACAGGCAAGAACGCAGGACATAATAGCTATGTTGAGGGGCTTTTTCTCCATCTGCTTGAAGAGCTTGATGCCCACCGAACCGATAAGGTATACTACGCAAGCCTGAATTCCTTTGAATGCATTCGCGACGAGTGTGAAGGCGAGAAACTTGTCAAGGAAAAGGGAAATGACGTAAATGATAATAAAAGAGGGCAGTACGACGCCGAGTGTTGCGAGAGCCGAGCCGAGTACACCTGCGGTTTTGTATCCGATGAAGGTCGCTGAATTTATTGCGATGGGTCCCGGGGTGGATTCTGCTATCGCTACCATATCCATAAATTCTTCTTTGCTCAGCCAGCCTCTCTTTTCAACGAATTCATTTTCAAGAAGCGAGAGCATTGCATAGCCGCCCCCAAAGGTGAATGCACCTATCTTGAAAAAGCTCAGAAATAGGGTTAATATAAGCTTTGATTTTTTCATATTGTCTCCGTATAATTATATTTTCGGCTTATTATAACACAAATTATCAAAAAAGTAAATACTAACTTATTGTTTTACAATAACTCAAACAGTCAAATAATTATTTTGATTCGTGATTTGATAGAGGATTACGAGAAAAAGCACGGTGAAATCAAAACAGGTAAGAGAAAATAGGTTTTTGAAAATATTTTTGAAAAAAATCGATAAATATTATTGACAAACTGAAAAAGGTGTGATATAATGGCAAAGTCGAAAATATTGGGGTGTCGCCAAGCGGTAAGGCATCAGACTCTGACTCTGACATT
>CALGCW010000244.1 GCA_937884385.1 uncultured Clostridia bacterium
CATAATGGAGCGCAAGACTGTTGTATATCGCTTGACTGTTGCGGGGGATATCTCATGATGTACATGATCGCAACTACGCCCAAATCACTCTCCCAACACCGTCGATAGCCAATATTTGATACGCAGTAAGCAAAGAAAAAGACTTCCAAAAATTTATTGTCAAGTAAAATCAAAATTTACTTGACAATCGCGCATTTTTGGTATATAATATAATAGCACTACTATGAAAGGAGGTACGATCATCTTGAGACCAAATCCTGTTGTCAGCGAAGCGATTGGACATTTCAAAGAAAACGAATTGATCTTTGCAAGCAAACTATATAAAAGTGAACTGTCCGACAAGATCAGCGAGGTGGCATACTATAAGACGCTTGAAAGAATGTGCAAATCGGGCGAACTTGTGAAAATCGCAAAAGGCACGTATCATTTACCCAAGGCAAGCAAGTACGGCATCGTGCCGCCTTCCGAAAAGGATATCATTTCTGCGTTTACTGAGAACGGCACAGGCACGGTGGTTGGATATTCACTTTACAATTCGCTCAATTTAACAACGCAGATATCCAAAAGCGTTAGTGTAATGTCTTCTACACTTGAAGGGCTTACCAAAACCATACGCAACATTACTGTGCATCAAGTCCCTCTGGTTTATTCGGAATCAGTACAAAACATGGTTCACGGACTTGAAGTATTGCAAAACTTCTCGTCAATACAAGACATAAACTATTCCGCATTTATAGCATATACTGAAAAGCTTGCGGAACTTTATAACGAAACAGCGACCAAAGAGGTACTCGCAACCAAGATATACAAAAAATCTACCATAGCATTTCTGCAAGAAATTTTGAACTATTATCAAGTTGAAAATTCTCTCGAAAATTATTTATCGTCACTTTCGGAGTATAAATATCCGAGAATGGAGGAACTGTATGAAGCTTCACGAATTTCAAACTGAATTCAAGGATCTGATAACTATCGTCGCAAATAAAATGCATCTGCCTGAATCGGCGATTGAGCGTGATTACCACGCTTCAGTTGTTCGGTTGTTTGAACGAGGAACGCAAGCGCGAGATTATGCAAGCATTCCTTGAGGATGTATATAAGCAATTGAGGGAAGAATAGAATATTATGACAGAGTCAATACTCGATAAAGAAGGAGGCTGTAAATGCTAAAATCAATAAAAATCACCAAACTTTTTGGAAGGTTTGATTATGAGCTTTCGTTTTCTAATGAAGGAATAATGATAATAACTGGACCAAACGGTTATGGTAAGTCGACAATTTTGAGAATTATTAATAACTTTTGTAATAACAGTTTAGAGAATGTTCTTTCGTACGCTTTCAGAAAACTGACAATTGTTTGTGATAATAGTTCTGTCCAAATATTAAAAAATAAAGAAAAATTCAAAATCAATGAGTATGAATTCCCATATCCAAATGGAAAATGGGACAAAAGGCGTGGGATGTCTCCTTTCATCAGGCGTATTGGATATGATGAATACATTGATATGAGAACAAGTGAAAAAATACAATTGTTGGGTAGTATCCCCAAACAATTACGATTTTGGAACGACGATGAAGTTGAACAAGAATTTGCTTTCTCCATCCTTGATGCATATGATGGAGAATTATCCAGCAAAAAATTCAAGGATAAAATGGAAGAGCTTAACAGAGCTTTTGAACTAATTAAATCTGTTCAAAAAGATATAGGTAAAGTTCACTTCATTCAAGAGCAAAGACTTATTGAAAAAAGAGAGGTCCCGGAGGAAGAAAGAAGGTACAATGCTCCTAAAGCGGAATATGTGACTGTTATCAATGAAAATTCCGAGAAGCTCAAAGCTGAACTGGCTGAAATTATGAAGAGACACTCAGCACTTTCAAGTAATCTTGATAGCACTTATATAAAGCGCTTATTTGAGGCTGACCAAAACAGAATAGTATCTGCGGAAGTTTTTGCCCGCTTGAGAGAGTTGCAGCAAAAGCAAGATAAATTGCAGAAGTATGGATTGGCAGAAATTCAAAATGCTTCTTATTTGAATCAGTTGAATCAAGAGAAATTAGGAAGATTTGGTATAGAGTTATCCATTTATTTGGAAGATGCAAATGCGAAATATCAAGTCTTCGAATCCATTATTGATAAATTGGATCTATATGAACGTATAGTAAATGAAAAACTAACATTTAAGAAGATGATCTTGTCAAGAACTGATGGAATAGTTGTCAAGACCGATGAAGGCACGCCTCTTTCTTTAAGTGATTTGTCTTCCGGTGAACAAGAAATATTGGTATTGTTCTATAAGCTGATATTCGAATCAGATGTTAACCTATTGCTGATTGATGAACCTGAAATTTCTTTGCATATAGCATGGCAAAAAGAATTGATGGAAAATCTAAAAAGTGTAGTAAATCTAAAAAAGAATATTCAAGTTATCATAGCAACTCATTCTCCTCAGATTATTTCTCACAACTGGGATCTTCAGATAGATTTGGGCGGATTGCATAATGGTTAATTCCATAAGAGATAAACTTGATGAAGCGGATACCATATCCGAAATCCGATTAACTCTAACCCATAATCCCAATAATGTTTGCGTTGTCGTTGAGGGAGAGGACGATCAAAGGCTTTTTCGTCCTCTTCTTGCGGACAATGTTGAGGTTTTTCAGTCGTATGCGAGCAATACTGGAGTGGATAACATAGTGCAAAATTATTTCTCTGGGAACAACAGGGTAATTGGAATTAGGGACAAAGATTATTTAACTTCGCCTGTTAACAATCAATGTTTCTTTTGTGACTATTGTTGCGCAGAAATGATGATCATTTCCGTTGATAGTTGTTTCGATAGATTGTATTGTAGTTTTTACAGAGCCGGACGAATGAACAGCGAAGAAGTGAGACTTCACTGTTTAGAACGATTAGAAAAGTTAAGTAAACTTCGAAAATTGAGCTATACATCGGGATGGAGTATTAGGTTTGATGGAATAAAGCCCTCCAAACATTATAAAATAAATATAAGTGCAATGGAAGCTGAAATAATAAATGAATTAAACATTATTAATCCAACGAATCAAATTGATACTGCTCGCGAATCGATTTGTGATGCCCTTCCTAAATGTACAAGCTTACCAGAGTATTTGATGATAACAAACGGACATGATTTTGTAAATTTGTTTTGTAAGGTAGCAACCAATACATATGGACAAACTTCAATAAAATCTATTGAAGCAACATTGCGAGGAACGTTTAGTATTGATGATTTCAAGAGAACTGCCTTATATAACGAACTCAATACATATCAGAGTGCAAACAATATTCAAATAGTAAGTTAAATTTTACAAAAAAACAAAAAACAACAATCGAGGATGAGGTCGCATGTAAAGTGCGACCTCGTTTATTTTGTCATTTGGCAATGTTTCTCAAAAATAAGGGTGCGGTTTTGCCGTTCTCAAGGCTTCTATATGAGGGGCTTTCTTCAAAGAAAATTGGAGTTTAGACTACGAATTTGCTTGTTGCCAAGGCTATTAAATAGAGAAGAGTTTTGCCAACCCCGTTTAGTTTTGGCATTTTCCACGGCTACTAAGTGAGAGGTGAGGTTGTAAACATATTTTGAATTTTTGCTTTAGAGGGTGAACTTTTTCTCAAAAACCTACTTTTACATAAGTAGAGGGATAAATTTTCAAGATATACCCCCTAATAATAGTAGTTTGGTGGCAAGAGATGAGGATCTTTTCTTTGAAGCCTTAAGTTTTGCTTCTTCTCAAGGCTATTAGGTGAGAGGGATGTTTGTAAACATACTTTGAATTTTTGAAAAAGCACCCAGCCAAAACGCCATTCTCATGGCTATTAAGTGAGGGGCTTTGTAATTTTGTTCGCATAATTCCTCTTGCGAAGTCCCTTATAAAGTGAATGGGAATTGAATTTTTACTTGCAAAGATCCCCTTACGAAACGGCAGATATAGTAGAGGGAAACGCGTAAACATTTTGTAAATTAAGTTGATTTTCGGTTGTGCAAGGCGCTCTGAATTCCTTTGTATAAGTGAGGGGGTACTGTAAAAAGCTTTGAGAAATTTTCAAATTAGTTGCCCTTTTGATGTCGTTTCGTTGGCTACCAATTGAGGGAACATCAACATATGCCCTTTACGGAATTGATGCCGAAAAGGCGCTTAATACACTTAAGGACGTGAGCATTTCCGTTCACTGCTGGCAGGGAGACGACGTTGTCGGCTTTGACAGTCGCGAGGCGGCTTCGGGCGGTATTCAGGCTACGGGTGATTATCCCGGCAAGGCAAACACACCCGAGGAACTTATGGCTGACTATGATAAGGCATTTTCGCTTATCGGTGGTAAGAAGAAGCTCAATCTTCACGCGTGCTACGCTATTTTTGAGGACGGCGAGGCAGCGGGACGAGATGAAATTGAGCCAAAGCATTTTGCAAAATGGGTAGAATTTGCAAAAGAGAGGGGAATGGGAATTGATTTCAACCCCACCTTCTTTTCACACCCTATGGTAAAGGACGGACTCACTCTTTCTTCACCCGATAAAGAGGTCAGAAAGTATTGGATCAAGCGCGGTGTGACTTGTCTTAACTTTGAAAAGGACAATGAAGAAAGACTTACTAATATCATTTTTGAACATAAATATTCAAAGCCCTCCG
>CALGCW010000245.1 GCA_937884385.1 uncultured Clostridia bacterium
GTACCCGTTTAGGGGGGAAGGGCGAAACCCAGTGTTTACGGGCTTTTTTAATTGCAAAAACCTCAAAACCCGCGCCCCGTCTGCATTTCAGCAAACGCCAAATCCGCAAACGCAGTATTTACGCATGTTTCACACATGTTTCACGCATGGTTAATGAGCGTTAACTTGTACGCAATTTTTCACAGAAATGCGGTTCGTTATAACTAACCTATAACAATGCAAATTAACACTTGACAAATATTGCGATATGTGCATTGACAAAACAGGTTAACGCATGTTAACCTATAAATAGTTAATACTTGTTAACTGTCAGCGCTACACACAAAGGTGCTGGAGCTGACTCCGACTTTGCAAAACCAGCAAAGTCGACAACGCAAACCAATTCAAATAAGAAAAGGAGTTAAAGTTATGGCTATAACCAAATTAACAACAGCCGACATTAGCACAATCGTTAATTCGGCCTATGCACAGTTCACGGGCGATAGTGGTGCAGTCCTTACAGATGTTCGCGACCTTGTAGATGAAGGCGCTTCTGATATCGCTGCCCTTCGTTCAAAGTTTACCGGAGCGCTGATTGCTCAGGTAACAAAGAACTTTTACACACAGACCAGCGCAGAGTCTGAATATGACGATCCCTTCTATCAGGACTCTGAGGAGTTTGGCGCTATTTGTCAGATGATCTCTGCAACAGTTCCGGAAGCAACTTCTAACCCGGCATGGCAGAATTTCGTAAGCGGTACAACAGAAGTCGGAGTTTATACAGTATATCTTCCTACTGTTAAAACAACCTACTTTACAAAGCAGGAAGCTTGGAGCGTACCCCTTACAATCACGGGCGAACAGTGGAACCAGGCATTCAGAGATAATGCAGGCCTTTCAGAGTTTGTACAGTTCATTCACCTTGTAATGGGTAATGCGATCCTTGCACACAGAGAGCACATGAACGAGATGAACCGTAACAACTTTATCGCGGAAAAGCTCAACGCAGAAGCAGATGCAGGTGTTGACGGCATTCACGCTGTAGATCTTATTGCACTTTATGCTTCAGAGTTCGCGCTGTCTGCTGCTTTCACCGTAGAAGATGCACTCGCTTCTGATACGTTTAAGGCCTTCGCTATGTCTAAGATCGGAGAGTATGCGGACTATATGAAGAAGCAGACAAGCCTCTTTTCAGTAGATGAAACCGTCCGCTTCGTTCCTTCGGATCGTCTTGTTTGTCAGATGCTCAGCGCATTTGATAAGAAGCTTGCAGTTACACAGGCAGGTATTTATCACAACGACCTTATTAAGATGCCCGGCTATAAGACGGTCGCATCTTGGCAGGGACTCGGAGATCTTACCTTTGATAAGCTCTCAAAGATCCATGTTAAGGTTGCTGGCGGTACAGTAGAGCAGACTGGCATTGTATGCTTACTGGTTGATAAGTGGGCTATCCTCCACACCATTAAGAAGCAGAGAGTTGCATCTCAGCATTTTGATATAGAAGACGTAACACAGTACAGTTACCAGTTTGTCGACCAGTACATGAACAACCTGTCTATGCCCGGTATTGTATTCTACATGAGCGATTATACTCCGGCCTAATAAGTTAACTGTCAGCGCTACACATAAAGGTATTGAAGCTGACTCCGACTTTGCAAAACCAGCAAAGTCGACAGCACACAAATAGGGGAGTTAACAGCTCCCCTAATTTTAAAAAGAGGTGAAAACATATGATTACAAATAAAGATATAAGGGTAGAGAATGGCAACCTTGTCTTAAATGGTGACAAGTTCCCTTTAGACGGTCAGTCCCCGGAAGCTATTATGGAGATCGTTGAAGATAACAGCGATACCACACCCACAGAGAACAGTACAGCCCCTGTAACAAGTGGCGGTGTATATACAGCACTTGGAACAAAGCAGGACACGCTTACTTTTGACACAGCACCCACAGACGAAAGTACAAACCCCGTGACAAGTGGTGGTGTTTATACTGCGCTTGCTGGCAAGCAGGACACACTTACCTTTGATACAGAGCCGGGCACAAACGCATCATTATACAGATATGGTAAGTTAAGAATTTTAAATTCTAATCGTTGTACTTATGGAGACCTTAAAACCTTCTATAACGGTCTGCCTTCTACTGATAAACCTTCTACATTACGATTTAATGTAATGATACGTACATCGAGCGACAATAAATACATGACTACACCTTTTGTATATGTAGGCTCAACTTTAGCTGCTATGCACTTTGCAGCTTATAACGCTGACGGGGTAGAAGGTCAGATCGGAGATACAGATCGACTTATCGGAGAAATTGTTTATACAGTAGATTAAGAGAGGTGCATAATGCTCTTTTCAGAATTAAAACCCAAACAAAAGACATTTCTAACCGAAGTATCATACCAGGACGTACTCGCGGAGTACGTTCTGGGCATGCTCGAATATCCGAATTTCCCCGTTGAGATTGAGTATGTAAGATATCTTGACTTTCTTTTACTTAAAGAAGGCAAGGCAGCTCTCTATAAATCTTCCTACTGGGGGCGCTGGGTAATAGGTAACGTTTCATTTGAGGGTATAGATCTTAACGAATACGGCATGTTACAAGACGCGTACGTATTTGACCGCGCCGGGCACGATGAATTATTCAAAGACTGGTTGAACAGTCAGGAGTGTTTTATCTTCTTTAATAATCGCAATCATACTCCAGACATAAACATTCCCAGATATGCCGATCTGTTAGCGAAGATTGACATATCACTAAATGCCAATATCGTTAACTCGCGTATGTCGCCCATTGTTGTAGCAAAAGACAACAATACAAAGAACCAGCTCGCAGAGATCATAAAACAGAACCATGACGGGCATACAGAGGTTATTACCAGCCCCAACATTTTAAATGATGCAGGGGACGATATAACCGTTGTCAACATTACAGATGTTAATGCTTCCGATAAGATCCAATACTTACTTCATGCAAAGGACGATCTTACAAGAGAGTTCCTTAACTTGTATGGTCTGCATATTACCGGTACGGGAAAAATGGCGCAACAGTCCGTTGAAGAGATAACAGGAAGCAATAATGCAGCCCTTGTTATTCCCTACGAAATGATGAAAGCGCGTAATGATACGCTTGAGCGTTTCAATGCAATAACAGGCCTTAACGTGGTATGCCAGCTATCAAAATCTTGGGAGCGTGAAGAGTATGAAGCAGAGGGAACAGTCAAAGACATTTACCAGATGCAGCCGGAACAGCCTTTACTTGAGGACGAAACAGGATCAGAAGAAGCTACAGATGAACCAGAAGATAGTTCAGAAGAAGTCACACAGGACACGCTTTATGAGAGCGAGATAGAAGAACCTGAGACGGTTGCCGAAGAAGTGGCAGAGAGAGCTGAGGAAGGCCTTACAGTAGAAGCCGAAGCAAATACGCTTCCGTTAGACGAAGCAGGAAGGAGAATTATAGAAGATGCAGACAATGATACAACAGGTGTATCGGACGAGGGCAACGCTGCCGATCCTTCTTGAGAATTACACAGCAGAGCAGAAGGCAGCTACCGAAATAAAGACCGCTGATAACGTGTCTATTTTCGATTTTGAGATGTTCCAGGGCATTATAGAGGATAAATACCCCTTCTATGTAACAGACCTTTACAGCGCCTCTGAGAGCATCACAGAGGCACAAGCTGCTACAATGTTCTACAATAAATATGCTCGCTGGAAGTCAAGAAGGCTTGACGGTATAAGGAAGGCCTACAGAGCTTTGACAGAAGATTATAATCCGATCTGGAATTATGACAGATACGAGGAAGGGACGGAAACCGATACCACAACACACGGCCTTAAAGTATCGACAAACGTAGACACAAAGACCAGCAACAACACCGACCTTAAATCTGCGACCGCATCAGATGTTAAAGTGTCCAATAATACGGACATTAAAACAGCTCATGCAGAGAACTATAAAGACAGCACCAACACAGATATAAAGGCCAGCACCGCAACAGATGTTAAGGCTTCAACAGCTTCCGATCTTACGTCTGCGATCAATACCAATATGCAGGAGTCGGAAACATTAAGCACACAGACTGATAAGCGCCCTACATGGTCAGCAGACAACCAGACAACAGCGGTTCAGACGATGCTTCCGGGTACGAAAACAAAGTCCGGAGATGATGAGGACAACTTTACACATACGACCGGATCAGCTACCAACAACTACACGCAGACAGAAGGAAATGTCGAAAATAATTATACAAGGACAGCCGGAACAGCCGAAAACAACTATACGCAGCGTATCGCAACGGGTACAGACAATTATGACCAGACCACCGGAACAGCCTTAGACAACTACAGTAAGACGGAAGGATCTGCACAAAACAACTATACACAGACCACCGGAAACGCGCTTAACAACTATAGTCAGACCACCGCAAACGGACTGAACAACTATACCCAGGAAAGCGGAACGACCAAAAGAGAGCATGAAAAAGACAATGTTCATATGTACGGCAATATCGGTGTTACGCAAAGTTCCGAACTTGTACAGAATGAATTATTGCTCCGCAAGTATGATCTGGTAGACAGCCTTGTAAGAGAGTTTGTTGAAAGTGTGTCATACTATGTGTCAGACCTTATAGAAGAGGGGGTATAAGATGTTACTACAGTTATACCAAAACGCTACACCACCGCCCCACATGGGGCGGAGTTTAAATCCGATAGCTGCAATTACAGTGCCGGATAGTGTTATAGAAAAAATGGATTTATTAAATCCTGTTATAACACTTAAGAATGACCAATTCAGTCAATATGCCGCCGCCAATTATTGCAGACTTGGCGCACCGTTTAACCGCTATTATTTTATGGGAACAGCTACAGCAGGCGAGGACGGATTGACCAGAATACCCTGTCATGTAGATGTGCTTTATACTTACAGAAACCAAATTTTAAACGCAGAGTGCATAGCAGAGAGATCCAGTTCTGCATACTCTGATTACTTGCAGGACGAGTATATAAAGGTTGAACAGGGCTACAAGTACAATGTTTCAAAATTCAACTATGCATTTGATCCTGATACCGGAGATTATATTCTTCTGGTATCCGGTAGTTAAAGGGGGACAAAATGCCTACAGTAAATTATCCTTTTACGCTGGATCTAATAGGAAGTGCAGGGCGCTTGAAGTTCACCTTGCAGGGATCATATAACCGCAAAGTAAAACAAATAGATCCTGTCACACATGAGATACCGCTTGCAATAGAGAGCATGGTTGACTCCATGTACACTCATTTTGAGTATCATGCCCCCGTTTGTAAGATAACAGACGATGCTATTCAGGGCGGAGTAAATGAGAATTATATTATCGGTATATCGGTTGAGCATATTGAAGAACGTCCGGCATTACCCTTTGAAACAGATCCTTCACAATGGGAAGGCATAGGCGTAGATATAAACGACTATCCGGATCCTTATCTTCCGGGGTGGCAGGGTGGCTTCCTTTTAATGGGTGGACTGTCTACCGATACCGACTTTACTTTCGACTCTCGCGGAGTAGTTGGAACACATGTTAAAGGCGTAGGCCAGCAGGGCGAGTTTGATGACGTTACAGACGGTAACAGCATAACCGATCTGCATTCCTTAATGGGTGTAAATGTCGGTGTTTTAAACATTATCACGGGTAATTATGGTAATTGGTCAAGGGACTCTGAAACGACCTGGGAAACAGAGCTTCCGGTATTTGATACAGATGCACACTTACTTGCATTTATCCGATCCGGTGGAGAGCAGACAGAAGGTCTGTTAAACGGTGAACAGCCCGTCATAGTCGATAAAGACAAGGATTATGATTATTATTTAAATGATACATTTACTCTGTATAGATCTTATGGCTTAAGCTATGAGAAGTCAGAAAAGTTCAAGTATCAGTTCAAGATCGTAATGCAGAAAAGAGGGCGAGTTATTGGCGGTCTGTTAGCTCTGGTTAACGATAAGCCCTACGAGCCGGAAGATAGATATCCCCGTAAGTATCACCTTATTGGTGATGATATAAAATCCGTTATCACTTGGAACGGTGACCAGTACGTGGAGTACACCGGGGAAGATATAAAGAATTTGACCTTCTATAGAACGTCAGCCGGAAAAGCAGGGTTTAATTATTGCCAGGTTCAAGCGTGGTCTACTAACATACCCTTTAAGGACGGTGCAGACTCTGAAACTTGGGCGCGTAGGTTCTTAGAAACAGGCAATCCGCAGGGCGCTACAAATATTAAGAAGATCATACCCAAAGAAACACCGATCACACCGGGAACTCCGGTTGAAGATACTCCAATTCCGAAACCGGGCTTTACAATATCTTCCGGTGGCAGGATCTTAGGTTTAACTGCTGCTCAGGTGAATACTTTTTATACAAAGATATTCAACCCGGCAGACATTCAGGCCTTGCTTGACGGTACACAGCTTTTCGGAAGCAATCAGATAAATGCTATAAAGGACCTGTTTTATATTCCCTGTGATGTTGATGATATAGCAACTACCACAACCACCCAGCACATTTTCCTTGGTTCTTATGATCTGGATATGGGAAGCGCTGTTAAGTGGGTAACGAACAATAATAAGCTGATTGATTGTGGTACGGTAACATTCAATGAAACTTTCGGAAGTTACTTAGATCTTGAGCCGGCATGTCTTTTGTATATCTGGCTTCCGTTTTGTGGGGTGCACCAGTTGCAGATAAGCAAATATATAAACAAGACGATCCATTTACGTTATGGCGTATCAGTATTTGACGGAAGTTGTATAGCGTTCCTGTCTACCAACAATGGAGTAAAGGATATAGTTCTGGACAGCTTTCCCGGAAATATGGCAGTGCACAGGCCTATACAGGCCAATGACCAGGCGCGTCAGACAGCAGCTATTGCTCAGGGCATTTTACAGACTTCTGCTTCTGTAATCGGAACAATCGGAACAGTTGCAGCAGGGGCAGGAGTAATAGGACAGGCAGCTTCTATAGGTGGCATTGAAGCAGGAATTGCAGCAGGAGTAGGGCAGGGAGTTACAAAAGGGCTTCCGGGATCTGCTACCGCTATCGGATCAGGAGCAAATACTCTTCAAGCTTCATTAGATGCACCTATTACCACAAGGGGCGCACTCGGTGGCATGTTATCATTATTTGATACAATGATCCCTACCTTTATTGCTGCAAGGCTTAACACGATAGAGCCGGAGAATGAACTTGAGATAGTGGGCAAGCCTTCTAACGTAGGTGGCAGGGTAGGAAGCTTTGCAGGGTTCTTGAAAACGAGTGCCTTTGATATGAATAATTTCCCCGGCACGATAGACGAAGCTGAAGAGATCCAGAGAATGTTCAGAGGTGGTGTATATGTCGACTGATAGTAAAAAATACTATTATGGCTCTGAAGTATATGGCCGTGTTTACGACTGGAATAAGATCTTTAAGTTGTATGACTCTTTAGGAATTCCTTCTTCATGCTGGAAGGTGAAGAAGGAAAGCCTTAAATCCAAATATTCTGTTATCCTTTCCGGCAGGTCAATCGGTAAGACAACTAACGTCTTACTGCTTGGCCTATGCCAGCGTAAACTATACGGCACTACGATCTGTTATGTAAGAAGTCAGGAAACAGAGTTTACACCGACAGAAGCAAAGCACCTTACAAGTGTTATATCCAGCTATGAGGACGGGGCTTATATAAAGAAGTTAACCGACAATAGATATAATACGATAGTTTATAAGGCCAGAGCCTTCTATTATGCGTGGAGTGATGAAAACGGAGATATCACAGACAAAGAGTCTACAGAGTGTATCAGAGTGCTAACAGTCGATAGAGCCTATGACTACAAGTCAACGCTTAACATGCCCAAAGGCGACTTCATGATATTTGATGAATTTGTAGGCAAGAGATACAATACGGACGAGTTCGTTTACTTCTGCGATCTTATAAAGACCGTATTCAGAGACCGCTTATCCCCTGTTATCTTTATGACAGCAAATACTATATCGACTACCAGTCCTTATTACTCAGAGCTGGAGATCAAAAAGTATCTCCGGGCTATGAAATCCGGGGAGCATATGAGCGTTGAAACGGAAGCCGGAACGAAGATATATATAGAGCTTGCAGCGCTTCCCACAAAGGCCAAAGAGAAAAGAGCATTTTTCAATGCTGCCTTCTTAGGTTTTAAAAATGATAAGTTGGGCGCGATAACAGGTGGCCAGCTCTGGGCGCTTCCCAGAGTTCCGCACACCTATAGAAGAGAGCCGGAAGATATACCGACATACCACCACCGCAATATATATCTTAAGAATGACGGGGAAATGCTCAGATGTGATATAGTAAGCGACAATAAGACCGGACTGCATCTTGAGATCTTCCCGGGATCAGAACCAAAAGATGATGCGATCATACTTACAACGGATATACCGTCTGATAAAAGGGAGCTTTATTGCCTTGGCGGAAGAAGGCGGAAGCTCAGGAAGGTAATTACAACCTTAATAGAGGACGGAAAAGTTTTCTTTGCTACAAATGAGGACGGAGCGATATTTAAAAACTTTATGATGAGGGCACTTGAAATAGAGCGCAATCCGCTGGTATAATGCAACAGTAAGTCATATCCAACATTAAATGCCCCTTTAAGGAATAGCGAAAATACCGATTGTATGTAAATAAATACATTCAGTCGGTATTTTTATATTGAAATTTTTATCTAAATGATATATATTGATGTTTGAAAGGAGAATACTACATGAAAAAGAAAAACCTTGTAAGACGTCAGAAGATAGGCCCTCATACGTTTACCGATCTTTGCAGGGCCATGGCCATATTAAATGCGCTGTTTATGTGGTCAAAGGACGAAGCAAACATACAGCGCTTTAATGATCTTGAAAACGGCCTTGCCGATCTGCTGCATGAAATCGAAAACAATAATTACCAGTTGGTTGAGAAGATCCCACTGGAGAAAGGAGAAAAATGACTGCTATAGATGTTAAGGGTTTTATGATAATTAACGACGATTTATATCCGAATGTCGGTCTTGTATTCAGAGCAGAAACAACTAAAGATTTTACTACGATCTCAATATCAAATGATGACAATATCATGTTACAGATACCATTAACAAATGCGATCAAAGAGGAATTAAGGAGGGTTTTATAATGGCTTACGTACCTGATGATGATTTAAAGCGTATGAGTAAGATGCTCATGAACCAGGCGGAAATATTCGCCAGCAATTACTGTTTTGCATGGAAGCATGACGATCCCGGAGACGTTGAGGACGTAACATCAAAGTTATTAGAGTATTTTGGAAAGGCGGTGATAGAGTGTGTTAAAAGTAGTTAAGGCAGATTACGACACGGGCTGTTACAGAGTGTTTTCTTCATTAACAAACAATCTGTATGACATTATCTGTTATGACGGTATTTTCAATCCGTTAAATGAAACAACCGTTGCAAGCCCGGTATCATTTACTGTTCGTGGCTGCGTGAATGAAGCGGCTGCTATCCAGAAGATCAAGCGCTATATAAAGAACTATGAAAAGTCCATTATCACTATTAAAAGAAAAGGAGAAAATTAACAATGGCAAAGAAGGAAAACACAAAGGCAAAGAAACCGGAGTACAAGGAAGAAAACGCAACCGAAGATATAGTCGTAAGAGTATATCCGGGGAAGGGTGATCGCTTATCTGCATCACTTACTATTGAAACTGAAGTCGGTCACGTGGTAATCTATGGACAGGCAGTTGACGGTAAAAACGGCTGGTTCTTCTCTTTCCCTTCATACAAGGGCAAGGACGGGGATTATCACAACATTGTGTATGCTCTGGAGAAGGACGTAAACGAGGCTATTTCAGAGGCACTGTCTACTATGCTTGACTGATTGCTCTATCTACGTTAGGGGCGGTATTTATACCGTCCCTTTTTATTATCCTAAAAGGGGGAATACTAAATGATTGATATATGCTTTGATTGTAAATACTATGTAGACGGAATGTGCACACAATATGACATAGTTGTAGCACCAACAGACGGTTGCAGCAACGGAGAAAAGGGGGAACAGGATAATGGCGACTAAAGTTAAAAATCCGCAACAGAAGATAACAGGCGAAGTATTAAACAAGTATACAAAAGAACAGCTTGAGAAGTATATAAACCAAATGGGAAAGAAGGCCAACAGACACCTTGCAGCGCTGGAGAAGGCAGAGAGCCAAAAGGGGAGTAAGGCCTACAGATATATCCAGACTTTAGCGCATGATAACAAGTATGCTACACACACCGAAAGACCGCGCTTCAGGACTACCACAAAAGATGAAAGTTTTCAGGAAATGAAAACACATGCTGCGGAGATCCAGCACTTCTTTGCAGCGCGTACCCACACCGTTTACGGTGTAGAACGTGCTTATAAAAAGACATATGAAACCTATATACATCATAAGGCCTTGCAGACGGTGGAGAGCAAAAAGGGCTTAGGAAATGCCACAAAGGCCGAAGTAATGAAGGCAGAGCGCGACCTGAAAAACAAGATTAGTAAACAAGATTTCAACGGTGCTTGGGGAGATCTTACGGCTACCCAGTATGAAAAAGCAAAGACTATATCTGATATCGTTGCCGATCTGATAGAAGAAGGCTTTTCCGGTGCTGAGATAGGCAAGGCTCTTGATGAATACGGTACGGGGCTTGCAGAGTCTGAATATATGGATCTGTTAAGCAAAGAAGAAGCTATTACAGATGAACAAAGCCCCTTTGAACAAGAAGGGCTGTTAGATTGAGTGCCTTTAATGAGTGCGACCTTATTAAATGGGACAGGTTCATAAATGGAGAATACAACGAAGTATTGAATAGTGCCACATTTAAGAGCAGGAGCAAATCAAAAGAGCATAATTTCAAGACATGCGATCTTATCATAACAGCAGATACAGAAACTTCTCACAGCTTCCCTGGGAATACCGGGGAAGAGTCTTATTACTATGAAGCACCGGAGCTGGAATACCTTACAGGGCAAAAAGTATATGTTCCGGACTTTGTAAAGAGGAATATTACAGACTATGCAGATTTTAAAAAGGATTGTTTTGGAGTCAAATTATATTTGACCGATAATCAATCAGCGCTGCATATATCAGAATTATATGACGAATTAAGGCGGTTGTACGGCTGGGACGATACTTTGATAGATCCGGCAGACCAGCTTCAGGACATTTATAATTTTCTTGATACAGAGTATGACAAGAAGCGCAATTTTGAAGCAGAGCCGGAACAATTTGAAGTTGGCTGGGTGTATCAATGGGCTGTTTGTATATGGGATCGTAAGGGGCGTCCTGTGATAGTTTATGGCAGGAAGCCCACAGAAATGATGCTTGTTTTCAGGCACATTTCCGATGTGCTGGGACTTGATAAAGATACCGAAGCTCTTGTATATTTCCATAATTTCAGCTATGACTACCAGTATTTAAAGCGATATATACTTAAGTATATCAATGTCGACAATGATAGTGATATGCAGATGTTAGCGACCGGAGCGCACAAGATCATACAATACAAAACAAACTCCGGTATAACTTTCAGATGCAGCTACAGACTCTCAAACGCTTCTTTAGACTTTTGGTCAAGAAACATGGTCTTTACAAAGCACAAGAAACTTATAGGAGCAGTTGACTATAAACAGGTGCATTATCAGGACAGTCCTTTATATAAAGATGACTGGAGATATATGTTCTATGATGTGTTAGTTGATGCAGAGTGTATTGATAAGGTTTTAACGCAGGATAAAGACAGCTTAGCACGTATTCCCTTAACAAGTACCGGATATGTAAGAAGGGACACCAGGAAGCGTTACAAGAAGGATCAGACAGCTTTAAAAGAGTTCCGCAGATGCAGAATGACAGAGGCCTCATTTAAGGTAATAAGGGCTTCACAGTTTGGCGGATATACTCATGCTTCAAGATTTAAACACGGGCAGACGATCAAAGGCACTATAGGACACCGCGATATGAGGTCATTTTACCCTTCTATTCAAAGAATGAAGGGCAAGACGGTCTTTCCTATTGGCAAGTTTATAAAGTACGCTGTAAAGCCGGATAAGGGGCTTACAAAGCGTATGTTTAATGACAAGGCACATTGTTATATATATGTGATCTGGGTGAAAAATGTTAAATTAAAGCCCGGTATACCTTTTCCCACTATCTCCAAATATCAAGCAGAGAGAAACAAGACCGGGACTGTAACTATTGTTGAGGATAACGGGCGAGTGCTTGAAACCATAGGGGACGGAGTGATCTTAACGCTTACCGATCTGGACTGCAAAATGATGTTTCATCTGTATGACATTAAAGAGTATCAAGTGTTAGAAGCATGGAGATCCAGAGCCGGATATCTTCCGGCATGGTTAACTGATACAGTGGATCAGTATTTTTATGACAAGGCCAATTTCAAGGAGCAGATAAAGAGAGATGAAAGCAATATATTGCTATCGTTGTTGGTCAAATCCAAAAATAAACTTAATGGAATTTATGGAATGACTGCAACTTGTCCCGTCCGCGAAAGCTGGGAAGAAGATCCTGACACGGGAGAGTGGAAAGCTAAACCAGTAAATGTGGCTGAGGAGCTTGATAAGTTCTACGGAAACAAGAAGAATTTTATGTGGCTACAATGGGGATCTTGGACTACTGCTTGGAGCAGATATATTCTTTTACAGTATGCTGAGATAATCGGCTGGGATAATTGCCTTTACTGTGATACAGACTCAATGTTCTATAAGTCAACTCCGGAGCTTGAGGAAAAGTTGGACAGGATCAACCAGAAGAACGAGCAGGAAGCAATCAAGAACGGAGCATATATCAAGACGGAAGAAGGCAATATTGTAACCTATAATAGCTTTGATCCTGAAAAGGATCATTTAAAGATCACAGAGTTTAGAGCGCTGCATAGTAAGTGTTATGCCTTCATATGTGACGGTAAATTGAAAAGCACGATTGCAGGAGTTAACGCAACTTACAGAGATGCAGAGTTAGGCGACATAGAGAATTTAAAGCATGGCATGACATTCCATAAAGCAGGGGGCACGCGTGTTTATTATGATGAAAGCCCGTTAACAACAGAGGACATAGACGGACACACTATTGAGCATGGGGGCGCTGCTATCATATACCAGAGCATAAAGACCATTAAATTTGAGCCTTGGGAGTTCCCGGAAGATAAGAAGTATAGCCGATCTGAAATGACTATGAACGGGCACTTGATTAGATAACACTATATTGATATAATAGATGTGTTTGTAGCACTTATTCATATCGTAAGTATTCTCCGCAGAGATAAGGCCAGCGTTCACGCGCTGGTCTTATTATTTTGCTGTCTATACATATTTCAAAGGAAATGTCAATAGCAAATCAACAATAGAGCAATTTTTGCAAAGCATAGAGCAATTTTTGTATAGCGCAATATTTGCAAACATATTGTGTACAAGTTAACGCTCATTAACCATGCGTGAAACATGTGTGAAACATGCGTAAAT
>CALGCW010000246.1 GCA_937884385.1 uncultured Clostridia bacterium
AAAAGTTTTTTGGTTCTTTTTTTCAAAAAAGAACATCTTCTTCTCTTTGTAACTTTATTCTTCGGTCTCGTCGCCTGTCTTGTACGCTTCGTCTTCTTCGCTGACCTCTATATCCTCGGTCGTTTCGGTTGCTTCTGCCTGCTCGGGTTCTTCGATATGGTCTTCCGAGTCATAGCTATCGGATGCGAAAACCTCCTCCTCGAGCTGTGCTATGATTGCTTCTATTTCGGCTTCGTCAGCCTTGGTGAACGCTCTTGAATTTTTTATTACCCTTAAAAGGCAAAGCAGTGAGCCTGCAGCAAAAAGAAGCATCGCGATCATCTGAAGGAGTCGTAGCTCCTCGTTGACCGATCCGATAAGGAATGATATTATATACGCAATGGGGAAGCTCGTTCCCGTAAAGAGAAGCAGGAGCATTGACGCAAAATGCATCGGTGCGTGTGCTTCGTCCGTCACGCGTTTTCCTTCATATAATATGAAGAGCAGAAAAGAGATCCCAAAGACCGTGCCAAGGTAGTTTTCAACAGAGTTCATTGCGCGGTGATAATCGGAATTGCCGTGGAACATCACGCCGACGGGGAATGCGGCACAAAGGAGCAAAAGCAGGATCTTTGCGGCTTTGATCTTTTTGTATCCGTTCTTTCCCGTGAGCAAAAGGAAGTATGCTCCAAAGCTCATTGCTCCGATTCCAAGCAGATACAGTATAAGATCGTTCGTTCTGAGTCCTGTGTTAAGCAAAAAGCCGAGCGCACCGAAAAGTATGCATGCAGTACCGAGAAGCGCAAAGCTATTCTTTTCGTTTTTGAGGAAGGTGTTAAGAGAACCTACCGATATGATATCCCTCGACGCGAGCAAAGGGGAAAAGGATGCGATGCATCCAAGCGAGTAGCAAATGATCGCGATTATAGGCAGGGCAGAGCCCGACTCGAAATACCCCGATGTTTTGTCAAAGGAGAGAGCAAACGAAAGGATCAAAGTTAAACACGAAATAAAGCTCAATATCAAAACTATATAAAAAGATAATTTCAAGGTTTTTTTAAAGGCCATTTTTACCTCCTGTGACACTCAAAAAACGATTTTTGAGTGCGTATTCTGTTAATAATTATAGTGCATAGTTATGAACAAATTGTTAACATAAGCACCTTTTTGGTGTATTTGGGACGCTTTTTTTGTGATTTTCACCGTCCGAAAGCCGTTTCGTTGGGCAAAGAGCCTAAAGCCATCCCGAATTTTGCCAAAATCGGGCAAAAATTGTGCATATTGCTTAAAAAATAATCAAAATAATTCGAAAGTTCTACAAAACTCACAAAGAATAATTTTCTAAAGCATATTGATTTTGGCGCTGCGTTGTGCTATAATAGTTAAGCTTGATGTGCTATGAAGCGAAAGGTTGCCGCGAAAGCGGGTAATTTTCGTGGAGCGCGTCCGTACAAACGGGCACAAAACTTCCTTGAAGCGCTAAGCGCAAGGTGTGTTTTAAACGGGGTTTGTCTAGCAGATGCTGATGCTACAAAGTCCGATTTTTAAAGGGAAAACGCCGAAACGCACGAAGCCGTGTTAAAGGAAACGCCCCAAACTGATTTGCGGAGCGCGAAAATACGCTACATTTAATATATGCGTACACGCGTGAGCAAAAATTTACAAGGAGGCAAAAAAATGGCAGTAAAGGAAAGAATCCGTGTTAGACTCAGAAGCTACGACCACAAGCTCATTGACGCTGCGGCTGAAAAGATCGTTGACGTTGCAAAGAGAAACGGCGCTACAGTTTCCGGTCCTATCCCGCTCCCCACAGAGAGAGAAATCATCACAATTCTCCGTGCGGTTCACAAATACAAGGATAGCCGTGAACAGTTCGAGTACAGAACACACAAGAGACTCATTGATATTCTCAAGCCCTCTGCAAAGGTTGCAGAAGCTCTTATGAATATTGAATTGCCCGCAGGCGTTGAGATCAAGGTAGAGGTATAATCAAGCACCTGATTTCAAGAAAAAGCGAAACGCAAAAATGTCGCTCGGCGACACTTTTGTCGGTCAAGTTGGCGTAGCACGAAAGTGAAATACAAAGCGTCAACCAATAACCTACAGGAGGAACACAAAATGAAAAGTGGAATTATCGGTAAGAAGATCGGTATGACTCAGATCTTCGACGAGATCGGAAACGTTATTCCGGTTACGGTAATTGAGGCAGGTCCCTGCGTAGTAGCGCAGAAGAAGACTGTCGAGAATGACGGTTATGACGCCGTACAGCTTGGTTTCATCGATGCTAATGACAAGCACGTGACAAAGCCTGTTAAAGGTCATTTCGAAAAAGCAGGCGTTCCTGCAAAGAAGCATCTTAAGGAATTCCGCCTTGACGATTGCTCCAAGTACAATCTCGGTGACGTTATTACCGTCGAAACCTTCGCCGCTGGTGAAAAAGTCGACGTTACAGGTATAACAAAGGGCCGCGGTTACACCGGTGCTATCAAGAGATGGAATCTTCACTTGCTTGGTAAGACTCACGGTATTGGTCCCATCCACCGTCAGTCTGGATCTATGGGTGTTATCGACCCCGCCCGTATCTTCAAGAACAAGAAGATGGCAGGTCAGTACGGTAACGAGCAGGTAACTGTTTTGAATTTGAACGTTGTAAAGATCGATGCAGAAAAGAATCTTATCGCAGTTAAGGGCGCTATTCCCGGTCCCAAGGGCGGTATCGTATTCGTTCGCACATCTTGCAAAGCATAAGCGGAAGGAGGAACTGAATAATGCCAAACGTAAAAGTAGTTAATATGGCAGGCGTTGAGGTTGGCGAAATCACATTGTCTGACGTTATTTTTGGAGCAAAAATCAATGAAGCAGTTCTCCACGCTGCAGTAAGAGCGTTCCTTATGAATCAGAGACAGGGAACACAGTCCACTCTTACAAGAAGCGAAGTATCCGGCGGCGGCAAGAAGCCCTGGAGACAGAAGGGTACAGGTAGAGCTCGTCAGGGTTCAACCCGTTCTCCTCAGTGGACACACGGCGGTATCGCTCTCGGTCCTAAGCCCAGAGATTACCGCGTAGATATGAACAAGAAGACAAAGAGAGTTGCTCTTTACAGCGCACTTTCCGCTAAGGTTGCTTCCGGTGACCTCATCGTAGTTGACGATATCAAGTGCGAAGGCTACAGCACAAAGACAGTTGTTAAGATGCTTAACGCTATCGGTGCTGACAGAAAGGCTCTCATCGTTCTTCCCGAAGTTGACAACTTCGTAGTTAAGAGCGCAGCAAACATCCCCGGTGTTAAGACAACTCTTGCACACACGGTAAACGTTTACGACATTCTTAACGCAAACAAATTCGTTGTTTCCAAAGCAGCGGTTGCAAAACTTGAGGAGGTGTTCGCATAATGAAAATGGTTCAGGATATTATCATTGCTCCCGTTATTACAGAAGCGAGCATGGACCGTATAGCTAACAAGACATATACGTTCAAGGTTGCAAAGAACGCAACAAAGCCCGAGATCGCTAATGCGGTTGAGGTTATGTTCGGCGTAAAGGTTGATAAGGTTAATACCATCAACATGAAGAGAAAACAGAAGAGACAAGGTTACACAAGCGGCTACACAGCAGCTTGGAAGAAGGCAATCGTTACTTTGAAGTCCGATTCCAAGACCATTGAGTTCTTCGAAGGTATGAACTAAGAGTAGGAGGATAGAGAAAAATGCCTACAATTAAATACAAGCCTACGACTCCTGCGAGAAGAAATATGACAGTTCCGTCTTTCGACGAGATCACAAAGTTTTCTCCCGAAAAGAGTCTTATCGAAACAAAGAAGAAACACGCAGGTAGAAATAACCTCGGTAGAATCACAGTTCGTCACCACGGTGGCGGCAACAAGGTTAAGTACAGAATCATCGACTTCAAGCGCACAGATGCTACTGCTAACACAGTAATCGGTGTTGAGTACGACCCCAACAGAAGTGCTTACATCGCTCTCCTTCAGAACGAAGAGGGTGACAAGAGCTACATCATCGCTCCTGTAGGTCTTACAGACGGCGACGTAGTTTACTCCGGCGCTGAAGCAGATATCAAGCCCGGTAACACACTTCCCATCGCCAACATTCCCGTTGGTACATTTATTCACAACATCGAGCTTTACCCCGGTAAGGGCGCTCAGCTCGTTCGTTCCGCCGGTGCTGCTGCTCAGCTTATCTCTAAGGATAACGGCAACATGGCACAGGTAAGACTTCCTTCCGGCGAAGTTCGTCTCATCCGTCTTGACTGTAAGGCAACAATCGGTCAGGTTGGTAACATCGAGCACGACACTGTTAAGATCGGTAAGGCGGGTAAGAAGAGACACATGGGTATCCGTCCCACAGTTCGCGGTTCCGTAATGAACCCCTGCGATCACCCTCACGGTGGTGGTGAAGGTAAGTCTCCCATCGGTCGTCCCAGCCCCGTAACACCTTGGGGTAAGCCTGCTCTTGGTTATAAGACAAGAAATAAGAAGGCAAGAACAAACAAATTCATCGTAAAACGCAGAAACGATAGATAAGGAGGGAATATAAATGAGCAGAAGTTTGAAGAAAGCACCTTTCGTAGAAGAAAAGCTCTACGCAAGAATTTGTGCAATGAACGAAAAGAACGAGAAGAAAGTTCTCAAGACCTGGTCTCGTGCTTCAACAATATTCCCTGAATTTGTTGGACACACAATTGCGGTTCACGACGGCCGTAAGCACGTTCCTGTTTACGTGACAGAGGATATGGTAGGCCACAAGCTTGGTGAGTTTGCTCCCACAAGAACATTCAAGGGTCACGCAGGCTCCAAGACATCTAACAACGGTAAATAATAGAGGAGGAAGTTTAGTATGGAAAACAATGTAGCAAAAGCTCATCTCAGATATGCAAGAATTTCCCCCCGTAAGGTAAAGATCGTTCTTGACCTCATCAGAGGTAAGGATGCAGGCGTTGCAATGGCTATTCTTAAGAATACACCCAAGAGCGCGTCTGAGTACCTTGTAAAGTTGTTGGGAAGTGCTGTTGCGAATGCTGAGCACAACAATCATATGGATCCTTCAAAGCTCTACGTAGCTGAATGCTTCGTTTGCCCCGGCCCCACTCTCAAGAGAATCATGCCCAGAGCAAAGGGAAGCGCAGACAGAATTTTGAAGAGAACAAGCCACGTTACCATCGTGGTTAAAGAAAGAGTCTAAATAGGAGGTAGCTAAAATGGGTCAAAAGGTTAATCCCCACGGTTTGCGTGTGGGCGTAATTAAGAACTGGGATTCAAGATGGTTCGCAAAAGACGAAGTTTTTGGCGACACTCTTGTTTCCGACTATAAGATCAGAGAATATCTCAAGAATGAACTCCAGAAGGCAGGCGTGCCCAAGATCGAGATCGAGCGCGACAGCCACAGAGTAAGAGTATTCATCCACTGCGCAAAGCCCGGTCTCGTAATCGGTCGCGGCGGCGAGCAGATCGAAAAATATAAGGCTCAGCTTGAAAAGATGGTTGGTATGCCCGTAGCTCTCAACGTTGTTGAGGTTAAGCAGCCCGATCTCAACGCTCAGCTCGTTGCTGAGAACATTTCAGCTCAGCTTGAAAACCGCGTAGCATTCCGCCGCGCAATGAAAATGGCTATCCGTAACACAATGAGACTCGGCGCAAAGGGTATCAAGATCACTTGCTCCGGCCGTCTTGGTGGCGCGGAAATCGCAAGAGCAGAACATTACCACGAAGGTACTATTCCGCTTCAGACACTCAGAGCTGACATCGACTACGGCTTCTGGGAAGCAAACACAACTTACGGTAAGATCGGCGTTAAGGTATGGATTTACAGAGGCGAAGTTCTTTCCGAGGTAAACCGCCCTGCAGTTAAGAACGCAAGAGGTGATCGCCGCGATCGCAGAGATAACAGAAACGGCGACCGTCGTCCCAGAAACAACAACAGAGGCGACAGAACTCCCAGAGAAGGAGGACGCAAAAATGTTAATGCCTAAAAGAGTGAAATTCCGCAGAGTACAGCGCGGAAGACTTAAGGGTAAGGCAAGCCGCGGAAACAAGGTTACTAACGGTTCTTACGGTCTTGTTGCTCTTGAGCCTGCTTGGATCACAAGCAATCAGATAGAAGCTGCCCGTATCGCTATGACGCGTTACATCAAGAGAGGCGGTCAGGTTTGGATCAAGATCTTCCCTGACAAGCCCATCACAGAAAAGCCTGCTGAAACTCGAATGGGTTCCGGTAAGGGTTCACCTGAATACTGGGTAGCAGTAGTTAAGCCCGGCAGAGTTATGTTTGAAATGGACGGAGTTGCAGAGGACGTTGCTAAGGAAGCTATGCGTCTTGCATCTCACAAGCTTCCCATCAAATGTAAGTTCATCACAAAGGAAGAGGAGGTATAAGCCGTGAAAGTTGCAGAAATCAGAAATATGACAACAGAACAGCTTGAAGCAAAGCTTAAAGAGCTCAAAGACGAGCTTTTCAGACTCCGTTTCCAGAACGCGATCCGCCAGCTTGACAACCCCCATAAAATTTCAGACGTCAAGAAGGACATCGCTCGTGTAATGACAGTTCTTCACGAGAAGAATGCTTAAGGAGGAATGAGTCATGACAGAAAGAAACCTTAGAAAGACCAGAGTTGGTATCGTTGTTAGCGATAAAATGGATAAGACAATCGTTGTTGCTATCCAGGACAACGTTAAGCACCCCATCTACGGTAAGATCATCAAGAGAACCCTTAAGGTTCACGCTCACGATGAAACAAACACTTGTGGCATCGGCGACAAAGTAGAGATCATGGAAACAAGACCCCTCTCCAAGACAAAGAGATGGAGACTTGTTGAGATCATCGAAAAGGCTAAATAATTTAGCTTATCATTCACTAATTTTAAATCATAATCGCGAAATTACAGTAGGTACGACCGGATCGTATTGAAAACAGGAGGAACGCAAAATGATTCAGCAACAGACAGTGTTGAAAGTAGCCGATAACACAGGCGCTAAGGAGATCATGTGCATTCGCGTACTCGGCGGTACAGCTCGCAGATATGCAAATATCGGTGACGTTATCGTAGCGTGCGTTAAGAAGGCAGCTCCCGGCGGCGTTGTTAAGAAAGGCGAAGTAGTTAAAGCAGTAGTTGTAAGAAGCAAGAAGGGTCTTAAGAGAGCCGACGGTTCTTACATTAAGTTTGATGAGAACTCTGCAGTTATCATCAAGGAAGACAAAAACCCCAAGGGTACTCGTATCTTTGGCCCCGTAGCAAGAGAGCTTCGTGAGAAGGATTATCTTAAGATCCTCTCTCTCGCTCCCGAAGTACTTTAATCAGGAGGTATCTTAAAATGGCAAAAATGCATATTAAGACAGACGATACTGTTGTAGTACTTTCCGGCGACTCTAAGGGCGTTAAGGGTAAGGTAATCGCAGTATCCGCAAAAGAGGGTAAGGTAATGGTTGAAGGTGCTAACATCATTCATAAGCACGTTAAACCCAGAAAGCAGGGAGAAACAGGCGGTATCGTTGATACTGAAGGCGCAATTTACGCTTCCAAGGTTGCTCTCTACTGCCCTAAGTGCGATCAGGGTGTAAGAGTTAAGCACCAGATCGTTGACGGCAAGAAAGTCCGCGTTTGTGCAAAATGCGGCGCACAGCTTTGATAAGGAGGTAGCAGACAATGGCAAGACTTAGAGATATGTACAAGGCCGAGGTTGCTCCCGCCCTTATGAAGAAGTTTGAGTATTCAAGCGTTATGCAGATCCCCAAGCTTGATAAGATCGTTATCAACGTTGGTGTAGGCGACGCTAAGGATAACTCCAAGGCAATCGAAAACGTTATCAATGACGTTACAATTATTTCCGGTCAGAAGGCAGTTCCCACATACGCTAAGAAGTCCGTTGCGAACTTCAAGCTTCGTCAGGGAATGAAGATCGGTGTTAAGGTTACACTCAGAGGCGACAAGATGTATGAGTTCCTCGACAGACTCTTCAACTTCGCTCTTCCCAGAGTTCGTGACTTTAAGGGTATCAACCCCAACGCCTTCGACGGCAGAGGAAACTACGCGCTCGGTCTTAAAGAGCAGCTCATCTTCCCCGAAATCGAGTACGATAAGGTTGAGAAGATCAGAGGTATGGACATCTGCTTCGTAACAACAGCTAACACAGATGAAGAAGCAAGAGAGCTCCTTAAGCTTATGGGCGCTCCCTTCGCTAAGAACTAAGGAGGATAAGTAAGATGGCAAAGAAGGCTATGATCCTTAAACAGCAGAAGACACAGAAGTACTCTACACGTGAGTACAACCGCTGCAAGATCTGCGGACGTCCCCACGCTTACCTTCGTAAGTTCGGTATCTGCCGTATCTGCTTCCGTGAGCTCGCTTACAAGGGCGAGATCCCCGGCGTAAGAAAGGCAAGCTGGTAATAAGTTAAAAATGCTCTCTCAAGCCACCGCGCTTGAGATGAGCGACAATGGATAACACTCCAACCTATCGGCAGGAACGAAAATTTTAAGCGTTTACCACCGATATGCCGCCGACAAAGCTCGGCAGCAAGAAATATTTACTTGCATATAAGGAGGATTTTAACTATGCAAATGTCAGACGTAATTGCAGATATGCTGACAAGAATCAGAAATGCCAACAATGCGAAGCACGCAACAGTTGACATTCCTGCATCTAACATGAAAAAGTCAATCGCAGACATTCTCGTTGAAGAGGGCTACGTAAGAGGCTACCAGGTAATCGAGGATGGCAAGCAGGGTATCATCAGAGTTACTCTTAAGTATACTCCCGCTAAGCAGAAGGTAATTCACGGTATCCGCCGTGTATCCAAGCCCGGTCTTCGTATCTACGCAGGTTATGAGGATATGCCCAAGGTTATGAACGGTCTCGGTACAGTTATCGTTTCCACATCCAAGGGTCTTATGACTGATAAGAAGGCAAGAGCAGAGAAAATCGGTGGCGAAATTATCGCCTTCGTATGGTAATAGGAGGTAGATAATTATGTCAAGAATCGGAAGAATGCCTATTACAGTTCCCGCAGGTGTAACAGTTACAGTTGGCGAAAACAACTACGTTGTAGTTAAGGGCCCAAAGGGAACACTCGAACAGCAGCTCAGCGCTCGTATGAGCATCACTCAGAACGGCAACGAGATCGTTGTTACTCGTCCCACAGACGAAAAGGAAGATAGAAGCGTTCACGGTCTTACACGTGCGCTCCTCAATAACATGGTAGTTGGTGTAACAACAGGTTATTCCAAGAAGCTTGAGGTTATCGGCGTAGGCTACAAGGTAGCTATGCAGGGAACAAAGCTTGTTCTTAACCTTGGTTACTCCCACCCCATTCACATCGAACAGCCCGCTGACCTCAAGATCGAGACACCCGATGCTAACACTATCATCGTAAGTGGCGCAGACAAGCAGGCAGTTGGTCAGCTCGCAGCAGTTATCAGAAGTAAGAGACCTCCCGAACCCTACCACGGCAAGGGTGTTAAATACTCTGATGAATATATTCGCCGTAAGGCCGGTAAGACCGGTAAATAATGAAAGGAGTGGAACAAGATGGTATCAAGAAAAGATAGAAATCAGGCTCGTCTTAAGAGACATAGAAGAGTCAGAGCAAAAATCTCCGGAACAGCAGCTCGTCCTCGTTTGGCAGTTTACCGTTCCAATGCTAACATCGTTGCTCAGATCATCGATGACGTAGCAGGTACAACACTCGTTTCCGCTTCCACACTCGAAAAGGATTTCGAGGGTAACGGCGGCAACAAGGTTGCAGCAAGAGCAATTGGTAGAACAATTGCTGAAAGAGCTAATGCTAAGGGTATCACCGAAGTTGTATTCGACAGAGGCGGCTATCTTTATCACGGACGTGTATCGGAATTGGCTGAAGGCGCTCGCGAGGGCGGCTTGAAGTTCTAATCGAAAGATTAGTCCGGTTTGTACACTGTTCAAAACAATATTTATTATTTGAACATCAGAAAGAGGAAAATAACATGGCTAACAAAATCAATCCCGCAGAGCTTGATCTCAGAGAACAGCTCGTTGCATTGAACCGTGTTTCCAAGACCGTTAAAGGTGGACGTATCGCTCGTTTTGCAGCACTTATGGTTGTAGGTGACGAAAACGGACACGTAGGTGTTGGACTTGGTAAGGCAGCCGAAGTACCTGAAGCAATCCGCAAGGGTATCGAGGATGCAAAGAAAAATATGATTGAGGTTTCCCTCAAGGGTACTACTATCCCCCACGAAGTTACAGGCGTATTCGGCGCAGGTAAGGTGCTTCTTAAGCCCGCTGCACAGGGTACCGGTATCATCGCAGGCGGTAAGGTAAGAATGGTACTTGAGCTTGCAGGTATTAAGAACATCCGTGCTAAGTGCTTGCGCTCAAATAACCCCACAAACGTTGTAAAAGCTACAATGGAAGGACTTAAGTCCCTCCGCACCGCTGAAGAGGTTGCAAAGCTTCGTGAGATCAGCGTTGAACAGGTTGAAGGTTAAGGAGGAGTCGAACAATGAAAAAAGTAACACTCGTCAAGAGCCTTATCGGAGCACTTCCGAACCAGAAAGCTACAGCAGAATCTCTTGGCCTTCGCAGAATCGGTAATTTCATCGTTCACGAGGACAACGCTGTTTTGGCAGGTAAGATCAAAGTGATTTCCCACCTTGTTAAAGTTGAAAACGTATAAGGAGGAAACGACAGATGAAACTTCATACACTTTCACCCGCTGAAGGCTCCACAAAGAGCAACTTCAGAAAAGGTCGTGGTCCCGCTTCCGGTAACGGTAAGACAGCAGGTAAGGGCCACAAGGGTCAGAACGCTCGCTCCGGCGGCGGTGTAAGACCCGGATTTGAAGGCGGTCAGATCCCGCTTTACAGAAAGCTTCCCAAGAGAGGCTTCCACAACAAGTTCGCTACAAACTATGCTATCGTTAACGTTAGCGCGCTTAACGTTTTCGATGACGGCACAGTAGTTGATACACAGGCACTCCTTGACAAGAGAATAATCCGCAAGACACTTGACGGCGTTAAGGTTCTTGGCAACGGAGAGCTTACAAAAGCAATAACTGTAAAAGCAAACATCTTTTCCGCAACAGCTAAAGAAAAGATAGAAGCAGCAGGCGGAAAGACAGAGGTGGTATAAGATGTTTAAGACACTGAAGAACGCTTGGAAAATCGAAGAAATTCAGAACAAGATTCTCTTCACATTGCTTATCATTCTCTTATATCGTGTTGGTTCTGCAATTCCCGTTCCCTTCGTAGCTCGTGACTACGTTGATACGATCGGTTCTTTGTTCTCCGGTACAATTCTCGAGTATTTGAGCATTATGTCCGGTGGTGCAATGGCTCAGGCAACACTCTTTGCACTCTCTGTTTCTCCCTACATCACATCTTCAATCGTTATCCAGCTTCTCACAGTTGCGTTCCCCAACAGCCTTGGTAAGATCGCAAAGGACGGAGAAGAGGGTCAGAAGAAGATCAAGATGTACACTCGTTATATCACAATTGGTATCGCCCTCGTAACAGCTTACGGATACACAGCTCTCCTTGCTAATAACGGTGTGCTCAACACAGCCGCTATCACTTGGAAGGGTATGTGGGCTTCTAATGGCTTTACAGGCACTATCAATACACTCGTTATCATTGCTTCCTACGTAGCAGGTGCTGCTATCATCATGTGGCTCGCAGAGCTCATCGATGCTAAGGGTATTGGAAACGGTATCTCCATGATCCTTTTCTTCAACATCCTCTCCAGCTTGCCTACATTCATAGCAAGCCTTATTTCAATGGTAACAAGCCAGGAGCACCTTATCGTAGGTATCCTTCTTGCAATCTTCTCACTTGCACTTACACTCGGTATGGTTCTTCTTATCGTTTGGGTTACACACTCTGAAAGAAGAATTCCCATCCAGTATGCAAAGAGAGTTGTTGGACGCAAGATGTACGGCGGCCAGGGAACTAACCTTCCCATCAAGCTCAATATGACAGGTGTTATGCCCGTTATCTTTGCAAGCTCGATCATGGCAGTGCCCGGCACGATCGCTGCATTCTTGAACAAGGGCGCAGTTAAGACCTTCCTTGAGACTTGGTTCGGTTCTACAAGCGTGCTCTACATCGTTCTTTATCTTGCTTTGATCGTTGCTTTCGCTTACTTCTATATTTTGATCTCTTTCAATCCCTTGGAAGTGGCAAACAACATCAAGAACAACGGTGGTTCCGTTCCCGGTATCCGTACCGGCAGACCCACTGCTGAATACATTACAAAAATTCTTAACCGTATCACTTTGATAGGCGCATTCTTCCTTATCATCGTTGCAGGCACACCCTTGATCCTTAACGCAGTTGCAGTAGCACTCAAGGTTCAGTTCTCGGGTATCGCTTTTGCAGGTACTTCCTTGCTCATCGTAATCGGTGTTGCTATCGAGGTATTCAGAGATATCGAGGCTCAGATCACAATGCGTAACTACAAAGGCTTCCTTGATTAATTAGACAACCGACGATAACTGCGGAGGAATTCGTATGAATTTGATTTTGATGGGCGCTCCCGGCGCGGGTAAGGGCACACAATCCGAAATAATATCCGAAAAGTGGGGTCTTCCCCCAATCTCAACGGGTGACATCCTCAGAAAAGCCATTAAGGCGGGAACTGAGCTTGGCGCACAGGCAAAGCTCTTTATTGAAAAGGGTGAGTTTGTACCCGATGAGGTGGTAGTCGGAATAATCAAAGAAACTCTTTCCTCTGAAGCTTACAAAAACGGCTTCATTCTCGACGGTTTTCCTCGTTCCATTCCGCAGGCGGAAGCGCTTGAGGCAATGGGTGTTCACATCGACTGCGCACTCTCTCTTGAGATCGCAGACGAGGTGATCGTTGAGAGAATGTCAGGCAGGAGAATGTGTTCAAAATGCGGTGTTTCTTACCACATAGAGCACAAGAAGCCTGTCAAGGAAAATATTTGCGACAAATGCGGCTCGCCGCTCTACATCAGAGCTGACGACGACGCAGAAACAGTTTTAAAGCGACTTGAGATCTTTCACGATCAGACAGAGCCCCTCAAATCTTTCTACGAGGAGAGAGGAATTCTTAAGTGCGTGAGCAGCGAAGCGGGCGTTAGTGAAACGGCTGCTTTGGTAGATGAGGCTCTTAAAGAGGTTCAGGTATGATCCAAGTTAAAAATTCAGTGCAGCTTAATGCAATGAAGGAGGCAGGACGCATCACGGGCGAGACTTTGCTCGTAGCCCGTGAGCTCGTCCGCCCCGGCATTAGCACCAAGGAGCTTGATAACGCGATAAGAGCGTTTATCGAGAAGTGCGGCGCCAAGCCCTCGTTCCTTGGATACCACGGATTTCCCGGGGCAGCTTGCATAAGTATTAATGATGAGGTAATTCACGGAATACCCTCGGAAAAGAGATTTCTTGAGGAGGGAGATATCGTAAAGATCGACGTCGGTGCGTTCATCGGCGGATATCACGGTGACAGTGCGCGTACCATTCCTGTTGGAAAGGTGAGCGATGAGGCTATGCAGCTCATCAGAGCTA
>CALGCW010000247.1 GCA_937884385.1 uncultured Clostridia bacterium
TACTGTCTCTATTTTCAGCATAGGTCTCAACACACCAGCTCTTCTTGCCGCAACAACTACAGGTCAGTTTTCTGAGCGTTGGGGTATGGTTTGCAAAAAACGCTTCCTTGAAGCGAGGCTTGAATATACTGTGGCATTCAGGGCAAATATATGCGACCTTTGTAAAATAAAATCTGCTTATCCACACTCCGTAGAATACCGCCAAAGCGGAAGACACAACAAAGGGCCACCAGATGCCCGTAGATGCCCACAGGACTACTGCTCCGATCTCCAATAATTCTACGGGAATTCCCGTAAGCAGCATCGTCGCGTAAACTTTTCTCAGTTTCTTTTTACTGTTCATAATAGTCGCTATATCGCCGATAGATTCAACCGAGAAATTCTCTACGCTCTTAAGCTCGCGCTTTATCCCTTCAAGCATATCAAGCTTTCTCTTGCACTCTTCAAGCTCCACAGAAAGCTCATCCTCGTGTTGCTCAAGAAGTATCGAGATGACCTTTTCGGGATGCTCCTCGCAGAGCAGCTTTTCTATAGAGCTTATGGATATTCCCGCGTCTCTCAGAAAGCAGATTATCCTCATACGCTTGAGGTCGTCCTCCGAGTAAAGTCTTCTGCCACCCTCGGAAAGCTGACTTGGCGCGAGTATATTCCTTGTATCGTAATATTGCACCGTCCTGACCGTAACGCCACAGAGCTTAGCTATTTCTCCTGTCGTATAGTAATTTGACATAGCTTTTCACCTCCTGTAGCCTATTATATCACATTACGCCGCGTCATAAGCAATACCTTACGCAAGGGTATTTTTTAAAAAAATTGATTTTTTGTTTGAATTTATTATAACATTAAGTTTCTGTCTTGTCAAGCATACAAAAAATCACCCGAATCCTCGGGTGATTTTTGTTTCTTTAATTACTTATTTGCAAGGCAATCAACAAGCGCGATAACGCCGTCGATGATGAGGAATATTCCCGATACGATGAATACCCACGCAACAGTTCCGCCCTGGTTGAAGAGCAAGCAAACCGCAACGAAGATGCAAACTGCGGGCTCGAGGAATGCAAAGACCTTGGCAAGAAGCTTAGACTTTTTGTTGATAGCCTTAAGCGCGCCGATAAGCTGAAGGATACCGTAAACGAGAAGAACTGCTGCGATAATGTAGAGTGCTACGGTTACGAGCAGGTTTCCAAGTCCGAATACGAGTATCAAAGCGCCTATAACCGCTCTGACAACGCCCGAAACGTAAGCCTTATGTATAAAATCGAGGATAGCCTGAACTACTAAAAGTACGCCAAGCACGGTCAATGCGATGCTGATAACTTCATTCTTAAAAATAATGAAGAGAACGCCCAACGCCGTCATTAAAATTGCAGAAATAAGCTTGTTTTGATTTTGTGCTTTCATCACAATATCTCCTTTGAAATAAAAACTTTGTCGCTTATATTGTACCAAGCAAATATAAACGGTTAGTAAACTGTTTTTTAACGAATTTAAGTTATTTTTTTAAATTTTTAATATCACTTTTTCTTCAAAATTCTTCGCTGCCAACTTGATTTTTAAGGATAAAAGTGCTATAATTAATAAAAGGCCTAAAAGGACAAAAAGGAGAAAGAAAATGTATCAAAGAATAAGACTCGGATACTTCCCGGGCGGAAAACGCAAAGCTCTCACTATGAGCTTTGACGACGGCAGAGATTCTGACCGCCGCGCAGTAGAAATTCTTAACAAGCACGGTCTCAAGGGAACCTTCCACCTCAACGCAGGCAAGCTGGATCGCCCAAAATATCTGCAAAAGAGCGAACTTGCAACTCTCTTTGAGGGACACGAGGTCTCCTCTCACACATTCTCGCATCCTCACCTCTCGCACGTAGCTGAGTCGAACTTCATATACGAGGTGCTTGAGGACAGACGTGTGCTTGAAGAAGCAAGCGGACAGTTCGTTCGCGGTATGTCCTATCCCAACGGTGTCAACGGAGTGGAGATCGCCGATAAGCTTCGCTCTCTCGGCGTAGTATATTCAAGAATGGGCAAGGCTACGGGCTCTACTATGCTCCCCACCGATTTCCTTTTCTGGTCTCCTACGACATCATACTACGATGCTGAGGCTCTCAAGAGATTTGAGCGTTTTAAGGATGCAAAGGTCAACGCTTATCTCTCGATCTACTATTGGTGGACTCACTCTATCTCCATAGAGGTAGACGACGCGTGGGATAAATTCGACGAATTCTGTCAGAGCATCTCGGGCTGCGACGACATCTGGTACGCTACCAACCTTGAAATATGGGAGTACTGCACCGCCGCAAAGAACCTCGTTATCTCTGCCGACCAGACGAGAATATACAACCCCTCCGCCATATCCGTATGGGTCGAGATCGGCATGGAGCATCCGCTTGAGATCCCTTCGGGCGCTACCGTCAAGATCCCCGACTTTGGAGACGAGTACGCATATTGATATTATCAAAAAACCAAGCGCACCGCTGATCAGCGGTGCGCTCTTTATTTAAAATATTACAAATCCGTTGCTTCGTTCTTCTTCAGACTATCTATTGCTTTTTTTGCGGCTGTTTTGATAGCTGTATCGCCGCCGTTTGCAGCGCAGTATTCGTAGCGCGCAAGCGACTTTTCGCTCTCGCCAAGCTTCTCATATACCTCGCCAAGCGTGTAGTTTACGATAAGGCTACCCAAATTATCAAGCTTTGGGAAGGAGCGCTCAAGCAGATTGAGATTATACAGCTCAACTGTTTTATAATCCCCCATAGCCTTTGCGCGATCGCTCTTAAGTATAGAATCCACCATCAATTTGCTGACCGCGTCAAGCTTCTGCTCCTGCAGCTTAATAAAAATCAGCTCGGCTTCTTCTTTTTTGCCGTAGGAGAACAGTATCGAGACACGGAACAATTCTGCCTGTGTTCTCTTCTTCACGGGTGCAACGGCGATCATTTCTTCTACCGTCGCAAGACATTTCTCCCTCTCATCCAAGGAATCGTATGCGACCGCAAGCATCTGCAACACCTCAAAGCTCGGCTTCTTTATAATAAGCTCCTGAGAGCCTTTAAGAGACTCGTACTCTTTTATAAAATTCCCAGGGTGCAGATCAATACGTACGAGCTTTCGAGCGGAATTCAAGAGCTTACCCTTGCCCTCGGCGTACAGCCCCCACAATACGATCAGGACACAAAGCAGAAACACTATCACGCCAAGCATCAATAGCAAGGTAGCGTCAGCTCCCGCAAGCGAAAAAGCCACCCCAAGAGCGACACAAATGCTTCCGAGAGCAATATAGCATATCGCCATTATCAGTATTTTAGCAAATCCTTTTTTAGTCAAGAACATACCGCCACCACCTTTCTCTGTGCTATTATACCATAGATCCCCTGCTCTGTCAAGCGACGGAGCTGACATGCGATCGTCTAAAAATTATCCCCCGAACGCGAAAGCATTCGGGGGATTTGTGTTTATGCCGCTACAACGCTATAGGCGTAAGCCCCGTTGTCTGTGTACGTATAGTAATACTCGTTAGATCCTGAATCGTTGCTCGCGTAATGGTATTCACCATCTACAGTGCCTACGCAATCTCCGGACTCCTTTTCTACTATTGCCACGTCATCTTTGCCAACAGACGAATCATACTCAAAATCATCGTCATATGAAATGTCGGGATCTACGGGAACCAATTCTCCCCATTCGTCATCTTCCATACCGTCTCTGATCTCGGTCAGCGTACCGTCATCATTGATCTGCATCGTGTAATAGAAGTAATTAGAAACGATGGTTTTTGCATCAAGATCGATATCCATCATAATGGGCACATAGTACTGTTCTATGCGCAGAACAACGAGATATGCGCCGGGCGCGGTATATTCGCCGTATGCGTCAATCGTCAGTTCATCCCATCTGAACGTTGCGAATGTGGGATAGTTCTCTGTTGCGGGATCAAAGAGAATTGCTTCATTCTCACTAGCGATCTTCAACACGATAGGACCTCTATCTTCGTAGGTGAACAAAATGAACTGACCGCCAACTATCTCGCAGGGACTGTATTGAAGATCACTTCCTGCATCGTCAGTAATACCTGCGTAGCCGTTGCTGTAAATATCGATAAAGAGTGTATATCTTTCGCCAACGGGAGACATATCACAGCTATAAGAGCCGACGACCTCTGCGTCACGCATCAGGAAAAATACCTTGAAGGTGCGAGATGTGCCGTAATTATCGGTGTTATAGCTAATATGGAAGCGGAAAGTTCCTGCCTGATCGAAAACAGCATCATAATCATAAGAGATCATATCACGGGTCAACTGTACGTATTCCTGCCTACCGTCTCCGTAAGTGATTACCCATGCCTTATCAAGCAGATACATCTCGATAAAGCGCTCGGGATTTCCCTCGAAGGAGTTCTCGTATATCTCCATAGAGCTTTCGCTCAAGCGAACGCTTATGATCTCATTTTCCTGACCGGGAAGGTAGAGCGAACCGTTGGAATTGATGTAAAGCATATCTCCGATATGCTCGGTGAAAATAGTTCCATTTTCAAGATCAAGATCAACAAGAAGCGGAATGCTGTACTGATCATAATGCTCGGTTACATTAAGCAGAGCCATATATTGACCTGCGCCCGTGTAGTCGCCATAAACGGTAAAGGAGAATTCTTGCGCAAATGCGTAAGTACCGATAACGTTCAAGCCTTCTGTCGCAATATTAAGATAAAGCTTAGCCCAATCCTCGCTTACGATCTCAAAGAGCCAAATGCCGTCGCCTGTATCCAGACAGATGATATTTCCGCGGATCTCACAAGGAATCTGCTCGAAATAATCAAAACCCTCATAGGTCATGATAGCATATCCGTTGTCCCAGATCTCAAGCTGCATGATCTCATGTTCTCCAAGCTCCTCAAGTGTAAAGCTATATCTGCCGAGAAGTTTTGAATTCGAGGTGTCTATAAGGAAGGTTACAGTTATATAGCTCTGCCAGAAGTATCCCCTTCCGGAGTAAGAAATTCTGAAATCAAAGTCTCCAACCGTACCAAACTCGACATTTCCATCATAAGAGATCATATCGGGGGTTATCTGTACCATTTCCTGTCTTCCGTCAGCATAAATGACTGTAAGGAATGACTGACACAGATAATCATTGATAAACTGCTGAGGATCGGTAATTTCACCCTCGGTAAAGGTATATTCACGCTGTTCAAAAATGATATGATCCACGCGATCAATCATCTGATTATGCCACCAATCCTCTGCTCTATACATCAGATCCATAAAGAACTGATGATAGTACATATCAAGCTCGGAAGGCGAAGAGGTAGCGTACATCACATTGCAGATATTGAAGTATTCGTCATAGAAGTTACCGGGGAGTCCGCCCTCGCAACGTCTGAGCAGATCATTCCAACGGAATTCCATATCCGACAGATACTGCTCGCGCACAGATTCATCAACATTGCTTGAGGGTCCCTGCTTTTTAACGTGGTTAACAAGGGTTCGGAAAAGCTTGTCATAAACGACTTCGATATCCGAGACAGAGTCGCTGAAATAGATACGGTTACGATATTCCTCGTATTCGCCAGCGAACGAATTCGTATCATAGCCTTCTCTCCAAAGCTGTACCCATTCTTCTTCCATTTTGGACAAAATATTCTCGCGGACAACATCTACTCTATTGACTCCGCAATAAACGCAGTAGTCGTTTTCGTCAAATAAGTGCTCGCAAACGGTGGGAGCGTAGAACAACCAACCGTCCTCGCCGATAGTCAGCGTGACTTCGGTGTAGTAGGGGCAGTATACCGTGTTGCTTTCAAGATCAAGGAAAATCACGGTCGTCATAGTTGAAGTTTTGTTAAGAAGCTTTCCATCCTGGAAATCGCCCTCAACGTAAACCGCAACGTATTCGCCTGCGCCATAGTAATCACCGTAAACGAAGATCGCGTTGAAGCTATCGAAGAAATAAGTTCCGATGTGATTAAGGTCCTCTGCCTGATAGTAGGAAAAGGTTTTAGTTTCATCATTGACAACTACAAGCACTTCGTAATTCCAATTGACAAAGCGGATGACGTTGTTGTATCTATCATAAGAAACCGTTCTGCCGTCGTCAAGCATCAACGTGCGATCACTGATTATGCGAATGCTGCGGAATTCACCAACTCTGTCATACTTCATAGACGATTTATCCATCTGGTATTCGGCGATAACCTGAGGCTCTCCGATAAAATAGAATTCAATCGAAAGCATCCATGTAAGGTCATCAATGGGAACGTCTATCCATATGGTCTGTGATCCGGGGGCATTGAGGTCAAGCGAGTTGAAATCGATATTGCTTATATCATAAGGGCCGGCAATACCGGTGCCATCGCTGTAGTTGATGTTGAGGAAGAATTCAATATTTTTCACGTACGCCATGAATTCTTCCATGGAAAGACCTACGGGAATATCCGTGATCTGCCAAGGCGTAATATACACGTTCTCTATTCTTACAGGAGTGTCTATGCCGCCCATATAGCTACCGCAACGGATGCAGTAGCCATCGGCGTCATAGTCGTGTCCGAGAGGCGGGATCTCACGGTAAGTTCCCTGTCCGCAGTTTACGCAGTGCGTATGCTCCTCACCGGGCATCGTGCAGGTGGGCTCACGGTACTCGGTTACATACTCATGTCTGCAACCGAGATATCCGTTTTCATCATACTGCATCTCTCCGCCGATGATACCGCACGCAAAGACCCTTCTTTCCATATCGAGATATGCGATAGTAGTTAAGCTCATTCTAACAACACCGCTCGCATCAACATACTCAAGCATGGTGATGTATTCACCCGCACCCGTGTAATTTCCAAATACTCGGAAGGTAATTGCGTCGTAGAAGTATTCGCCGATAAGCGTCATATCTACAGCTGCATTGTAGCAGGTGATGAGCTGCTTTTCATAGTTGACTGTGCAAACTATAATTGCGCCCGTGTCATCAAGATACAGCCAGCCTGCCTCGTCAAAGTAATAGCTGATAATGTCGAAATCTTCACTGTTCTCAACAGTAAGATATGCGTATCCGTTGTCAAAGAGCTCAACGTACTGGATAAGTTCCATACCGTTCTGAATATCAAGTTGGAACTTGCCAAGAGAGTTGGCACTCGACATATCGGGAAGTACGGTAACGTAATATGCGTGGTTGCATCCGTTTGAGCCGTCATAATAATTGATATAACCGCCCAAGAAACGTCCGATCTGTTCAAAGGAGATCATACCTTCAGGATCGATCTGGAGCATTTCCTCGGTGATAATTACCTCAACGACACCCTTGTATGCATATCTAACATAAAGTGTCTTGCCAAGAATATTCTCGTAAGCAAAATGCTTATAGGAAGTGCCGACGGAAACGGTAAAGTCGTTTTGATCCATCCATACGTCCTCTATCCAATCCTGCTCGGGCTCAGTTCCCATACCGCCGTTGGTTTCTTCGATCTCTCTGAAGAGCCAGCAGATCTCATCCTCGAGAGATCTAAGCTCTTCTACAGATCCTGCGGACTTAACTCGTCTGTAAAGTTCTCTGTAAGAGTTAACGTATGCTTCCGCGATCTCAAAGCGGTTGTTCAAGTTCTCCCAATTATTGCGCATTGAGTTGAGAATATCCTCACGGATAGCTTCCCAATCATTACCGTTTACGATATCATTCCAAAGATCACCGTGATACAGCTCGTTCATGATCTTGATTGCATCAGCAACAGTCGTTGCGTTGCGGATCATCATTGCGATCTGATCTGCACGCTGGTAATGCTCTGCGGTAACGTTGTGGCCATCCAGGCTGAGATACTGCATATCTACATACATATCGCGAATAAGCTGTTCACACATCGACTCAAGATAGATACCCTCATTTGCTTTTTCAAGGATCTGTTCCATCAAGAATGCTTCCAGTGCATTCAGCTCTTGCACGGTGCGTGCAGAATGCAGTCTTTCATTAAATGCCTGGAAATGTGTATCCAACAGCTGAGGGATCCACCACTCGTTCTGCTCGCCAACAAGGTTCCATGCTTTTTGAACACGGCTGATAGTTTCCCAACGAATCGAATCCACTTCTTCTTCAAAGCTTTCACCTGCTATGCTTCTGTAGAGGTTATCAAACGCAGAATAATAAATGTCGTTAACCTCTTCCATATTCTCTGCCTTCGCCATGTTCTGACAGATCAGGTCGTAAAGCTCAGCGTTTTCAAGAGCTGCCGCGTTGAAGTAGGTAAGAAGGAACTCCCACTCTATGTTCATGCGCTCCTGATATTGATTCTTCCAGAAGAATACATCATTACGGATGTGGCGCTCATCACACAGCTCATAGAATCTGTCTTTAAGCTGACTGAGCTGCTTTTCATCAAATGCCTCGTAAATGGCATTGATAATATTTGCGTATTCCGAGTCAAAGTACTCGTTTATAAATATTCCGGCAATATTTAAACGCTGCCACTCGCGATTAATATCATACAAGAGGTCGTTTCTATACTGATCAATGTCAACCTCTCCGCTACCGCTATAAAGCTTTTCCATAAAGGGAACGAAGATATTGTCGTGGATATTATTGATCTCTTCCATAGAGCCCGCTACAGAAACACGGTAGCAAAGCTCGTCAAAGTAAGCGGCCTGCTCAGCGGTAGGAGCGTTAGGAGCGGAAGCGATGAAATCGTTCCACACAAAACGCATAGTGTTCAGCACGTTCTGCCTGTGGTTTTCAACGGGATCAACGGGAGTGTCGATGCCGCTATAGATTTCTTTTACAAGATCCTCAAATTTCTGCACGAAGCTTTCAATATCAAAAGGAGAAATTGAGTCCTTGACACCTGCGTGGTAAGCGCTAAAGCGCTCTTGCTGTGCTTCCGTGAACTTTATACCCTCCAAGAGGATATCATTCCAACGATTCTCAAGATAATTCAGAGATTCCTCACGGTAGTTATCTACCTCGGGGCTACCCTGTGCTAAAATTCTGTTTTCGATATCGTAGAACTGCGCCTTAAGTGAATCAACTTTCTCAAAGGAATCAGCCGCCCGTATCTCTTCGCGGAGCATCATTACGTGTGCTCTGTACGCCTCCGAACCGGTGATATAATATTGGCAAATTATTTGCCATCTTTCATCAAGAATGCAAATAGTATCGTTCTTATAATCTTCAAGACCAGAGGGAGTTTCGCCGCCACCGTTTATAATATCGCTAAGGAGCATCTTGAACTGATCCTTGTAACTATCAAGTTCTTCTTCGGTCGTCGCCATCTTAACGTTGGAATAGATCTCGCGATAACGCTTGACCTGCTCATCGGTTACGCCAAATTTCTCCTGAGCCATCTTCCACTCGGAAGACATCCATTTCATCATATCTTGGCGAAGTGCTTCAAAATCGGTAGTGCCGCCGCCTTTAACGATCTCATTGATAAGATCGTTTATCTGGTTGTTGTAATCATATATCAGCTCCTCGCTGGTTGCCAAATGGATATGATCGATAAGCTGGTTGAAGCGCTCGTACTGTTCATTGCTGATAGCGTATCCGGCCATATGCAAATCATCCCACGCCATGAATATCTTTTCCAGAATTTCCTGACGTATCTTTTTAAGGGGATCTACGGGAATGTCTGTACCTTCCTCGATCTCCGCAACGAGCTCGTGGAATTCACCAAGGTACTCGTCTATTTCGTAAGTCTCAAAGCTGAGCTCAATTGCAAAACGCAGCTGGAGATAATACAAATACTGATCAAAGGTTATCGCTATGCCGTTGTTGTAGAGATGTTCCCAATTGATTGCCATCTCGTTGAGGGCACTATTGCGGCGCTCGCTAAGCTCGTAGTCATCCTTTCCGACGATCGTTTTGAAATAATTAAAGATTGAGCGACAATGATTGTGCAACGAATAAATATCGACCGCGGTACTCATCGAATTTATTCTCTTATCAATGGTAGGTGCCATTTCAGCAGACGCAACGGGATAGCGCATTTGCACGTTTTCCCAAAGCGCAAAAATTTCCTCCAGAACTTCTTCGCGATAGCTTTCAAACATTTCTTGGCTATCGAGCATAGGAACATCCATCATTACGGTTTCTCGCAAGATGTTGTACGCACGCTCCAGTGTGCGAAGCTCTTCTTCAGTACCTACTACATTCACTTGATTGCGGAGAGTATCCCATGCGTAGTGGTAGATGTATGCAACCAAATACTGCTTGGAAAGAGATCTCCAATCGCTCATTATGTAGTTTCTTATCTCCTGACGAAGCGATTCGATATCTACCTCTCCACCGCCTTTTATGACGGATTCAGTCAAAGCGTTAAAGTCGTTGCTATAGATAGCGTCTATCTCTTTAACAGTCTTTGCGGCCTTTATTCTGCTGTAGATGTCAGAGAACTGTGTCTGCTGATCCGCAGAAATACTGTATTTCTCATTCAAAGACGACCACTCGGAATCCATCTTGTTAAGGATCTCTTTGCGGTAAGAATCGAGTTCAGCGGTAGAGCCACCGTTGTAGATCTCGTTTGTGAAAATCTTAAATTCATTATAGATCGAATTTAAGAGATCTTTATTCTCGGGATCAGCCGCCTTCATCTGATCAACAAGCGCGTCGTAGCGAGCCTGCTGGTCTTCTGTAACGTTATACTTATTCAGAATACTGTTCCACTGCTGGTTCATCTTGAAGAGGAGGCTTGCCGCTACAGATTCAAAATTGCCGCAGTTGTAGCAACGTCCATTCTCGTCGTATTTGTGTTCCAATGCAGGTATTGTCTCAGTAGCATAAACGTGGTTGCAGGATACGCAGATCTGATTGCGAATTCCGTCTCTGTCGCAGGATACGGGAACAACGTCAACCCAATCGAGCGTACAGCCCTCGCTCCATACGTGGCTTCCGTCACGCATACAAACGCGGGTGTGAATACCTTCGCCATTGCAGATCCACTCGCCCCACATATGTCCGGGAGCAGAAGCAATGTCCTTCTCTGTATAACCGCATTCGGTGCAGAGGTGGAGCTTATAGCCGTCAGTCTCACATGTAGGATCTACTTTCTCCAGAAGGACGTACTTATGGTTCTTGCAAGTATAAATACTTGAGGGTTTTTCATCCCTGGGGTAAAGATTTATTACGATATGCAGGCTTTCAGGATTGAGATCAGCATCAGCAAAGATCATATGCCTGAGGTATGCAGTTTCATGAGTTTTGAGATACATTGTGTATTCGCCCTCAAGCTCTCCGGGAGTTCCGTCTGCATTTGCAAAGTAACGAATTACAATTGCAGTGTTGTTAACAAGATCAAGAGTGATCTCTTCGTAATATTCTGTGTCAAAGCGATTAACGTTTCCGCTCCACTTGTATGTCTCAAGCAATCCGCAGGATACGCATTCAGCGTTTTCAAAGCTATGAGGCAGCTTAGGAACGATATCTATCTTCTTGGTATCACGGCAAACAGTACAGCTGATCGTAGTATAACCTTCTTTTCTGCACGTTGCCTGTACAACTTTTGTTGTGATGGTGCATTCCTCGGTTACGGTATGACCGCACTGCTTATCACCTATAACGTTTGAGCAAGTTCCCGTGTGAGTACCATCGCCGTTGCAAACGTATGTAAACGCATGACCGTACGCTTGTCTTACGATCTCACGGGTCTCCTCACAGTAACGGCAGTAGCGAAGATCAAGACCGCTTTCGGTACAGGTTGCCTCAATAATAGCCTGTCTAACGCCCCAGCTATGTGAGCCTCCACAATCATAGAACGAGAGAGAACCGTCAGCGGCAAAGGTCAGACGTCCGTGTGAGTCGTGTCCGAGAGGATCATAGCCGTGGGGCTCTGCCATGTAGAGCCAGATTCCCTCCATATCGCTTCTCCAGTACATATTGTCAACGATCTCTCCGGTGTCGCTCTTAACAACGGAAACCAAACCGTCGGCGCAGAGAGGATCCATGCCACTATCAAATGCATAGAACATGTACCTAAGTACGTATTCACCATTTTCGTCGCTCTTGAGCTTTTCAGCGACGAACATAGGATCTGCATGATATCCGCATACGCAATTTCCATTAGCGTCATACGAGCAGTACAAAAGATCGGGACCGATGACACCGCACTCGGAGCAGAATACTACGTGACGACCGTTGTTATGAGATTCGTAGCGGTCGAAACGGTGTCCGAAAGGCTCTACAAAATCAGCCTTATAGCCATTTCCGCATTCGCAGATATAGTAAGTGTATCCCTGATCGGTGCAGGAAGCCTCAAAGATGTGGTCAAGCTTGAAGGAGCAGAGTTCGTCCTCACGTGTTCCGCAGTTATAGCAGAAACGGTAGTGATCCTTCTCTGTGTTACATATCAACTTGCTCCATGAATGATCAAGCGCCTTTACAAAGTTATCATTATAGCTGTGTCCGCAAATCTTGCAGAGGTATCTGGTATAACCGTCAGCCGTGCAGGTAGGAGCGATCACCTCACTCACATATACACACTTATCGGTCTGCTTGTGGCTTGCGTCATTTCCACAAACACGGGAGTGTGTTCCGTCGCCACCCTCAGTCCACTTGCTCCAGGAGTGTCCAAGAGCGTCGGTCTCATCACCTACGTAGCTATGTCCGCAAATAGTGCAAGTATAGATGGTGTATCCCTTTTCCTCACAGGTGGGAGCGGTTACAACTGTCTGATAATCGCACTTTGCGCTCTCTACGTGTGTCTTATCGTTTGCGCAGACGCGAGAGTGTGTGCCGTCTTCGTTATGTGTCCATGCGCCGTATGCATGACCTATTGCAGAGTAAGTAACGCTATAGCTGTATCCGCAGGTCTTACATTCGTGCTTCTCGTAGCCGTCCTTTTCACATGTAGGAGCAACTACAGTCTTATTATAGTCGCAAGCAACTTTTTCAATATGGCTTGCGTCATTTCCGCAAACACGGGTGTGCGATCCGTCCTCGTTGGACTTCCACTCACTCCAAGCGTGATCTTTAGGCTGTGTGAAATTGTCATCATAGCTGTGTCCGCAAAGCTTGCAGATATATCTGGTATAACCGCCGGTGGTACAGGTGGGAGCGATAACGGTGCTCTCATATTCACAATCCTTGGTCTCTATATGGCTTGCGTCGTTCTTACAAACGCGAATATGAGTGCCGTTCGCGTTGGACTTCCAATCGCCAAAATTATGAGTGAGCGCGTCGGTCTCATCACCTATATAGCTGTGTCCGCAAACCGTGCATGTGTAGGTGGTATATCCCTTTTCCTCACAGGTAGGAGCAGTTACAACCGACTTGTAATCGCACTTTGCGCTCTCTACGTGCGTCTTATCGTTTGCGCAGACGCGAGAGTGTGTGCCATCCTCGTTGTGTGTCCATGCGCCCCAAGCATGCTCGGAGGCATTAGTCTTCTGATCTACGTAGCTGTAGTTACATGTCTTACAGGTATATTTGGTATATCCT
>CALGCW010000248.1 GCA_937884385.1 uncultured Clostridia bacterium
AGGCTCCTTCCGCCTCGCGGGCTCGGCACCTTCCTCCCGGAGGAAGGCTGAGGTTACTTTGCTTTGGAAACGGAATGTCGAAGCGCCATCCCCTACGGAAGTTAGTTTGCTTTTGGGGCGGACGGTCAATTGCCGGTCCTACGAGTTTGCGGAGAAAGACGCATTATAAGCGATATATATCACATGTTCTGTAATGAAAGAATATTATTGAAAAATACCACATTTGTCTTGATAGACAAATGTGGTATTTTTCGTGGTGCCGGTGATCGGGGTGGGAACTCACGTTTGCGCGAGCGTTTGATATGGTATACAGTTTTTAGACGCAAACGGATGTTTGGCAAGCAAACATCAGGTTCTCCATATTACTAACAAGAAATAAAGAAACCAAGTCGCAAGGACTTGGTTTCTTTATTTGGTGCCGGTGATCGGGGTCGAACCGATACGGTATCGCTACCACTGGATTTTGAGTCCAGCACGTCTGCCAATTCCATCACACCGGCGTTCAACAAATGGTATTGTATCATAAGTGGGGAAAAAAATCAAGTCTTTTTTCATATTTTTTAAAAAATTCATAAAATAAAACTTGACTTCTTTTTGCAAAAGGGGTAAAATTTATTCGTAAACAAGAGGGGAGGGGGGTTAATATGGAAAACAGAGAAGAGATCTTTGAAATATTGAACACTCTTTTAGCGGAGAAGAAGTATGCTGCCTTTATGCGTCAGCTTGACGAGCTTAATGATATCGACGCTGCGGAATATCTTACGTCCTTGCCCGACGAGCAGATGATAAGTGCGTTCAGAATGCTTAAAAAGGATACGGCGGCGGATATCTTCTCGTTTATGGATTTCGAAATGCAGGAAACGATCATCGGTCGAATGAGTGATGTAGAGATCGCGATGATCATTGAGGATCTTTTTGTGGATGACGCAGTCGATATTCTTGAAGAGCTTCCTGCCATTATGGTCAAAAAGATACTTAAGGTCTCCCGTCCCGAGACGAGAAATCTTATAAACAAGTTCCTTTCCTATCCCGACGGAAGTGCGGGAAGCGTTATGACTGCGGAGTTTATCGATCTTCACAAGGAAATGACGGTCTCTCAGGCAATTGAGAGCATCAGACGAAAGGGTATTGACAAGGAGACGATCTACGTTGCGTACGTGACGAATGCCTCCCGTGTGCTTGAGGGAATCGTATCCCTTAAGGATCTTATTTTTGCAGATCCCGACGCGCTTATTAATGATATTATGGAAACGGACATTCTTTGCGCGAGAACTCTTGAAAGCCAAGAGGAGGTCGTTGCGATGATCCAGAAGTACGACATGCTCGCTTTGCCCATTGTTGACAAGGAAAATCGACTTGTAGGTATCGTTACGGTCGACGATGCGCTCGACGTTATTGAAGAAGAGGCAACCGAGGATATGGAAATGATGGCGGCTATTACCCCCACGGACAAGCCGTATCTTCGTGCGAGCGTCTTTGAAATCTGGAAAACGAGAATCCCGTGGCTTTTGCTCCTTATGCTTTCGGCTACCTTCACAGGGCAAATCATAGCAAGCTTTGAATCAAAGCTTGCAGCCATTCCCGTTCTTATTGCCTTTATACCGATGCTTATGGGTACGGGCGGTAATAGCGGAGGTCAGTCATCCGTTACCGTGATCCGCGGTCTTGCGATAGGGGAGATAGAGAACGGGGATATACTCAAGATCATCTGGAAGGAAACGCGAGTCGCCTTGCTATGCGGAGTGGTTCTTGCAGTTTGCAACTTCGCAAAGATAATTCTCGTTGACAATCTGATCTTCAACAACGACGTAAGTATTGAGGCTAATATCGTAGTGTCATTGACGCTTGTTATTACGGTCCTCGTTGCGAAGATAGTCGGATGCGCTTTGCCCGTGGCGGCAAAGAGAATAGGTCTTGACCCTGCGGTTATGGCAAGTCCCTTTATTACGACTATCGTAGATGCGGTATCGCTTCTTATATACTTCGCTATCGCAAGCGTAGTATTGTTAAAATAAATATAAAAGCTCTCACATTCTGCCCGAAGTGAGGGCTTTTTTGTATATATTATATATATGTAAAAAATCTTGCCATAATTTTAAAAAAATACTTGCATTTTTCCATAAAATGTGATATTCTTATCCTGTATAAGTATAGGGGTAGTTATGCCCATTTTACAAATTACCAAAAACTACCAATTTTCAAGCGTTTTTGTTATGGAACAACGCTTGCGTGGTTAGTATTTATCAATGAAGGGAGGACTCCAATGCATAAGAAGGTATATTGGCGATTTTGGCTGTTAATTTTGAGCTTGATGATATTGATAGGAGTATCCCTTGTCGTTTTGATGTACCGCTTCGGTCATGAGGGAACGCTGATCAAGCTTGATATTCAGCACGAGCAGCCGCAGAGGGTTGAATTCAGTCAATTCGTAATGGTTCCCGGAGGTAGCAGTGAATACGTTATCACTCCCTACAGATATAAAGCCGGGGTATACGAGTTGAACTTCGATTTTGACGATCTCGATGAAGATAACAATATTTTCGATGAATCGGTGTTCGTTCGAATTGAGTATGAGAATGAAGTGTACTGCGATATGAAGCTTATCGAGCTTTTTGAAAAGGACGATCTAATTCTGACCCTCGATATGAGTGAGGATATTTGGAAGAATGTAAAGATCGTTTACTATATCCCCGAGAGTGTGGGCAACGAGATTCAGGGTGCTACAGCGGATTTTGACTTATTTGTGACCGCCAATGAAAAGAGAGAATGATTATGAAAAAATTGACGCTTAAAAAAATAGGAAATATACTTGGAAACGTAGTAATGTACATATTCCTTGCAATCTGCATAGTTGCTGTGATCCTTACGGTCTTCTCAAAGAAGGATGCAGACGGTGCTTCTGAGATATTCGGATATCAGATGCGTCTCGTTGTGACTGACTCAATGGGAGCTTGCGATCAGACGGACGTTTCGAAGTATGAGATCGGAAGCATTCCGATCAACTCAATGATATTCGTAGAGAAGATGCCTACTGATCCCGCAGAGGCGGATGCCTGGTATCGCTCGATAAAGGTCGGCGACGTTCTTACGTTCAGATACGTTTACACGAGTCAGCTTACCATCACTCACCGTGTTGTAGGTATTACCGAAAAGGAGACGGGCGGATTTATTATTGAGCTTGAGGGAGATAACAAGGATTCCGATTCAAAGCTGTTAAGACAGGTGATCGATACTTCGGAGCCTAATGCTCTTAACTACGTTATCGGTAAGGTAACGGGTCAGGCATATTTGTTCGGTCTATTCCTTACTATACTGAAGCAGCCGGTTGGTCTTATTTGTATTATTATCATACCATGCTTTTTGATCATTCTTCTTGAGGTTATCAAGATAATCAGTGTTGTGAACGCAGAGAAGAAAAAGCGTGCGCAGGAAGAGACACAGAAGAAGGATGACGAGCTTGAGGAGCTCCGCCGCCGTCTCGCAGAGCTCGAAAGCAGCAAAAAGCAGACCGACGGTAATGACAGCGAAGGATAGAGAGGCATCATATGGATATATTAGTAATAATTTTCCTTTTTATAGCAGTTATAGTTGCGATAGGCACGATAATCTACGTTATTATCGATGCTTTGAGCGACAAAAAGCCAAAGGAAGAGAAAAAAGTTGAAGAAGAACCCGAGTTCAAGCCAGCTCCGGAGTCTGTTATCGTTCCCGTGGTCATTCCCGATCCCGAGCCCGATCCTGAGCCCGTGATCATTCCCGTACTTCTTGAGCAGGTCGACGCTGAGGAAGCGGATGCTCTTCTTTCCGACGAGGAAGCAGAGAAGAGGATCATTCGCGAGCGTGGCGCAGGACACGGCAAGAAGGGAGAGATCAACCTTGGTATTATCGATATACACTTTGAAGCGGGTGAAACTGTTACTCTTGCAGATCTCAAGAGGAAAAAGCTTGTCAGCGTAAAGGAAAAGAGAATAAAGATCCTCGCTGACGGAATTTTGACGAAACCATTCGTCATCAAAGCGGAGGCATTCTCCAAGGAGGCGGTCAAGATGATCGAGCTTATGGGGGGCACCGTTATAGAGCTTATTGATTGATTTCATTTCTTTTTGAAATGTTTCAATATACCGCTGTTTGAAAGGAGGACGGACAGTGAAGAAAAAAAGAGTTTTGCTTGTCTCTTGCTCAATTATTCTTTTGTGCTTGATGATCATAGCAGGTATGACCTATTCGTTGTTTACCGATAACTTTTCAGTGAAAAATCACCTTGAAGCAGGTAAGCTGAACATCACTTTGCAGAGGACCTATCTTGAGTACAACGTGCTCAACGAGCTTGGCGTTCTTGAGGCGATAGTAGATGATACCTTATATGATTTCACAAAGGAAACCAATGAAAACGTATTTGGTCTTGACGCAAAAGGCATCAAAATCGTTCCCGGTAGTTATTTCGATGCGAAGATGAAGGTAGTAAATGATAATTCTGATCCCAATTCACAGAATTATTCCAACGTTGCTTTCAATTATTCCGTTGAAATAAAGCTTGTCAAGGGCTACAACGAGCTTGCTCGCCAGATGCAGGTAGTTGTTACCAGCCACGATGGCGTATCTGTGACGAAGAGACTTAGCGACGTCTATTCGGAAGGCTACGTTTTCGAGCTCGGAACACTTTTGGCAGGTGAAGAGAGCCAGGAGTTCAGCGTCAGAGTTGAGTTCCTCGATGATTTAAACTATGCGGGTATGGATAATGATTTGGCACAAGGGGAGGGCCTTGTCTTCGACCTTGTAGTTAAGGCAGTTCAAGTAACTGACACCAATTCTTGATCCGAAAATTTATAACTTAGCGGACCGTGACTTCTGGACTTGGCTCACGGCCCTAACCCGAAATCAAGTCCATGTTCGAACAATATATTAAAAAACAAAAAAATTCAAATGAAAGGTAGAAAAATGATGAAAAAGAAAGTTTTCTTGTCCTCGATCTTGACAATCGCTATTTGCCTTTGCCTTATCGCAGGATCAACATTTGCTCTTTTCACAAGCGAAAGCAAGGTTAACGTAGCCGTTCAGGCTGCTACAGTTGACGTTGTTGCAACCGCTGAGAACTTCCAGCTCAGCTCCACTCTCGGCTCTAACGTGCCCGAGACAGTTATTGACTATGCTCCCAACACGAACACAGTTAAGGTTGTAAATATGGTTCCCGGTGATGTGATCTCCTTCGATCTCCGCATCCATAACAACAGCAACGTAACAGTTGATTTCAGAACCATTCTCTCCGTAGTAGAGGACACAGGTCTCTGGAACGGTCTTACAGTAACGTTCAACACGATCGAGCACACTGTTGATGGCAACGGCACTGCTGTTCTTTCCGGCTACCAGCCCATGGCAGCTTATGCTCAGGATATCATCGTTAACGTTATCATCACTCTTCCCGAGTCTGCGGGCAACGAGTACCAGAACACAACCTGCACATTCGCTTACACAGTAGAGGCAGTTCAGGGCAACGCACAGTAAGAGCTTAAATTGCCCTTGCAGTCGCTATGCGGGGCAAGCTCTTATGGCGCACTCCCCTAATATTGGGGAAAAGACCGAGAATTCTCGGTCAAAAAAGCATTTTGCAAAACACGACTAATGACATATTATTTTAAGCATTTTGATGAAGGGAGGTAAAGTATGTTCATTTCGTCAGAAAATAACGAGGAAAAGAGCGTTTACAGGAAAATAATCGTTCCTGTTATAGTAATATTGCTTTGCCTTACCTCAATGATTGGAGTCACGTGGGCACTTTTTACCAACGGCGAGGATGGAAAGATCGGAGTTAACGTCACAAGTGGTAATATCAATATCGATATTATCAATGAGGACGGAAAGTCGCTACTCAATGATGTTCTAAACTTTGTCCCAAAGGATGGAAGAGAAGTGATCTACTTTGAACCGGGCGCGACCTTCTATACAGAGCCGTTCCAAGTTCAAAACAAAGAAAACTCCATTTCCATTAATTATCGCATTTGCGTCAGTGACGACGAAAGTGAGGATATGGCCGCGTTTGAAGAAGCCTTTGAGCTTTGGATAACGAAGGATCCCACTGATCTCAGTGATGCTTCAAGGATGATGTCATTCAGTGGTGAACTCGGAGTGGGTGACACAAGCGAAATGTATTATCTGGTAATAAGGATGAAAGAAACAGCAGGAAATGAGTTTCAAGGTAAAGAATACAGCGGCATCGGTATCACTGTTATAGCGGTACAGGGCAACGTAGACATAGACCAAGTAAACGAAGAATAAGGAGATTTATATGGAATCCAAAAGTAAATTTAATAAAATAATGGATGTGGTCGCTAAATGCATCACTGTAATCCTCTTTGTGTTTACTGCGTGTATTATGATCTTTACCATTCTTTCTGTGACAACCATAGACAAGAATGACAGAAACATTTTCGGCTACAAATTCTACATCGTACAGACGGACTCAATGAGCGCCTCCGATAAAAACGCTCATCTTGACGTCCACTTCGATGCAGGTGATATCATTCTCGTAAAGGGCGTTGATGAATCAACGGAATTGAAGGCGGGAGATATCATTTCCTTCATATCATTCAATGAAGAAAGTTTCGGCGAGACCGTAACGCATATGATTCGCGAGGTTAAAACCAATGCGGAAGGCAGAGTAATCGGATACGTGACGTTCGGTACTAATACCGACACGGACGACGAAATGCCCGTTGAGCCCGAGCATATCTTGGGCGTTTACGCTGGAAAGCTCGCGGGTGTGGGAAAATTCTTCGCCTTTTTGAAATCCACTCCAGGATATATCTGGTGTATCCTTGTTCCGTTTTTGATTCTGATCCTCTTCAACGGCGTTGACGTTATACGCTTGTTCAGAAGATATAAAAAGGAACAAAATGCCATTATGGATGCTGAAAAAGCTGAAATCGCGGCAGAAAGACAGAGAAATGAAGATATGCTCCGTGAGCTTATGGCTCTTAAGGAGCAGCTTGAGGCAAAAAACAATGCCGCAGGCACGGAGTCACGCGACGCAGGTAATAATGCGGGCGAGGACACCGAAAACAATTAAAAATCGACGCGAAAGCGTTTAAGAAACATTCGTCTCTTATAAAAAAATAATATAGGAGGAAATTTAGAAATGACGAATTTAAAAGCTACAAAGAGAGCATTGCTTAGCAGCATTATCGCACTTATCATCTGCTTTACTATGCTTCTTGGTACAACGTATGCTTGGTTTACAGATTCTGTAACAAGCACAGGCAACAAGATCGTTGCAGGTACTCTCGATGTTGATCTTTTCTTGCACAGCGCAAACGGTGCTACTGAGATTACTAATGAGAGCGCTCCTATTTTTGGCGCTGATTCTCTCGTGGCTCAGAACAATGCCGCTGACTCTCTCTGGGAGCCCGGTAAGACACAGACAGTTTACCTTTCTATTGTAAACAACGGTACTCTTGCTCTTAAGTACAGAGTTGGTATCGAGGTTTCTGATATTACAAATAACCTTAATGAGGTTATGTCCTACATCATTACTCCCGATGCACAGTACGGTTCTATTGACGATCGTGCTGACCTTGACTGGACAAACGCCAGTGACGTTATCGTTGGTGTAAACGTTGACACAGAAGACGTTGAGCTTCTTCCCGGTCAGACTCATTACTTCGCTCTCTCCGTTCATATGGACGAGGAAGCTGGCAACGAGTATATGGAAGGCTCCATCTCATTCGACCTTAAGGTAGTTGCTACACAGCTTTCTTATGAGGAAGACAGCTTTGGTCCTGAATATGATGAAGACGCTACATATCCCGATGCAGATGCAGTTGCTCCTGTTAATCCCAACGGTGCAACATACCTCGAGGTTAGAGATCCCGAAACAGGTGCTCCTGTAGGTTCTGCTAACATTCCTGCAGATGCTGTTGCAGAGGGTGTTGAGAATATGAAGATGACTATCGAGCTTGATGAAGACTACAATTTCACAGTTGCAGCAGGCGAGACTGCTCTTACTTATGAAGTAAAGGTTATCGGTGTCAAGGAAGGCAACACAACACCTATTAAGGTTCAGCTTCGTGCTCCTGCAGGCCTTGATCCTAATACAGTAAAGCTTTACCATAATGAAGATGAGGTACAGAACATCGTTTATAATCCTGCAGACGGTGATATCACATTCTACACAACATCTTTCAGCCCCTTCACAATCGTTTACGTTGAAAATAGCGATTACGTAGCCCCCGACGAGGACGAAAGCAAGATTCCCGTAGCTGATGTTGTTGAAGCTCCTGAGCTTGTAGGCGTATCTCTTCCTTGGGGATCTTACGGTCAGTGGTCTCCCAATCCTGAGGTAGATGCAGATCCTATGCTTGAGTCTGCATTCGTATTCTCTTGCACAGAGACACTTGATGAAGCAAGAGAGAATCCCTATGCTAACTGGGAATGCGATTTCTGGGTTAAGCTTGACAGAGATCTTGGTGAAAACGAGATCTTCCTTGGCGGTAACTACGGTACCTTCGGTTGGGTAGGCTTCCATAACGGTGACGTTACACTCTCCGCTAACGAAGAAATTCCTCTCCTTGGCAGCGTTGCAGGTTCTCCTTGGACATACCTTGACGTTGTTCAGAACGTAGGTGAGTTCACTTGTGGCGTAGGTGACGTTGATGATGCACTTTCCGGTGCTACATTCACCGTAACACTTCGTCTTAGAAACCCCGACAACCACAACGAGATCATCAACGTTGTTGTTAAAACACATACATTCCAGTAATTCTGTAATGAAATCCACAACTCCCTTCGGGGAGTTGTGGGGTAATAAAAGGATATAACCGAGGGGTTATATTCTTTTCTTGCCCTATTGTGAAATATTATATAAAAGGAGAAAAGGGAAATGAAAAATTTAAAAAAATCATTTCTGATGAGCACGGTCGCTTTGCTTCTTTGCTTTTTGATGTTCCTTGGCACTACTTTCGCTTGGTTTACCGATGAGGTGACAAGCAGTGCTAACAAGATCATAGCAGGAAATCTCAAGCTTGACCTTGAAGTGCTCGACAAAGCAACGGGAGCTTGGTATTCCGTAAAGG
>CALGCW010000249.1 GCA_937884385.1 uncultured Clostridia bacterium
AAGGAACCAGCTGACTGCAGAGGACGTTGGTTCCTTTATGCTTTTTAGAGGAAAATCTTATGGTTAGGAAAAAGAAATTCACGCTTTCAACCACGCAGATCATATTGCTCAGCTTCCTCGTGACCATTCTCATAGGAAGCGGACTTTTGGCATTGCCAATCAGCTCTGCAAGCGGAGAAGCCGTGCCGTATCTCGATGCGCTTTTCACGGCAACCACCTCCACCTGCGTGACGGGACTCGTTACACTTCCCACGGTATCCACATGGAGCGTGTTCGGGCAGATCGTCATTCTGCTTCTCATACAGATCGGCGGTCTTGGTATCATCACCATTATGTCGGGACTGATGCTTCTTCTCAACAGAAAAATGGGCATCGGCGACCGATTACTCATTCAAGATGCCTTCAATCTCAATACGATGTCCGGGCTTGCGAAATTCGTCAAAAACGTACTGTTCGGAACGCTGATCATTGAAGGAGTCGGTGCTGTCCTGTATATGCTTGTGTTCGTTCCCGAGTTTGGTGCAAGGGGCATCTGGATATCGGTATTCAATTCGGTTTCCGCTTTCTGTAATGCCGGCATTGACATTATCGCGGAAAACAGCCTTTGCAATTACGCAACCAATCCCTTGATCAATATCGTCACCTCCGCTCTCATCATTCTCGGCGGTCTCGGATATATCGTGTGGTGGGATGTTCTCCGTGTGGTTAAAAGCCGTTCACCGAAAAACAGAAAAATATTCAGGCACTTGACCTTGCACTCAAAGATTGCCATTACGGTCACGGCAGGGCTCATTCTTGTCGGTGCAATTCTCATATTTATTTTTGAATATGCTAACCCATTAACCATTGGAGAGATGTCCTTGTTCGATAAAATTCAAATATCCCTCTTCCAATCGGTTACTACGAGAACGGCTGGTTTTGCTACAATTCCGCAAGAAAATTTGACAAATGCCTCTGCCGCCGTATCTATTATCTTGATGCTGATAGGCGGTTCACCCGTAGGAACGGCAGGTGGTATGAAAACCGTAACCATTGCCGTCCTCATTTGCTCGGCATTTGCTACAATCCGTAATAAGAACAGCGCAACATTATTCGGTCGCCGCATTTCCGAGGAATCAATAAAAAAGGCGGTTTCGGTTGTTGTAATGTTCCTTACGATTTGCGCTACATCGACCATACTCTTGATGGCAACGAGCAATGCTTCTCCCATAGATGCGGTTTATGAAACGGTCAGCGCGACGGCAACAGTCGGTCTTTCAAGAAACTTAACGGCAACACTTAACACATTTGGAAAACTAATTATCATCGTAACGATGTATTTCGGCAGAGTTGGTCCAATATCGTTGGCTATTGCTCTTGGAAGCAAAAATGAGAGTCAAAATGTTATATCAGAGCCGACGGAAGATATCAGTATAGGATAAAGGAGAAGAACAATGAAAACAAAGAAAACATACGCAATCTTTGGACTTGGAAGATACGGCACAGCCGTGGCAAGAGAACTTGTAGAGAACGGCATGGAAGTCATTGCCGTAGATACTGAGCAAAGAATCGTCAACGATGCAGCGGCATATCTGCCCGTATGTAAGTGCGCTGACGTGACCGATGCGGAGGTCATCTCACGCCTTGGAATTGGAAGTATTGATACGGTCATTGTATGTATGGCAAGTAACCTTGAAGCGAGTGTGATGGCGGTCACGCTTTGCAAGGAGGCAGGCGTTAAGAATGTTATTGCAAAATGCGCGAATGAGATGCATCAAAAAATATTGCTTCGTGTGGGTGCAGATCAAGTGGTTTTCCCTGAAAACGAGTCTGGTATTCGCCTTGCTAAGAACCTCTTAAGCTCTGGATTTATTGATATGATCTCTCTGGCAAAGGATGTGTCTATTGTTGAGATCGATGTGAAAGACGAATGGTGCGGCAAGAACTTAATTGAATTAAATCTCCGTAAAAAATACGGATTCAATATCGTTGCAATCAAGAAAGGCGAGAAAGTCACCGTAAATATCAATCCCGAGCAGGTACTTGATGCTCAAACTACACTGATCGTGATTGCAAACACGACAAAATTGGGAAAATTGAAATAAAACCCTCAAATTCCAATTTGTCAAACTGAAATGGGTGCAAAGCCTTTCGCCTAAATGCACCCATCATTCTAAAATTTGCACCCACTATAAAATGGTATCAAAATTTTAGTTTACTCACAAAAAACAGCCGAAAACAAGCTATTTTGACTTGTTTTTGGCTGTTTTTCTATATATTTTTCACAAAATCAGCTGTTTTCAGTTGACCACATGTTTGCC
>CALGCW010000250.1 GCA_937884385.1 uncultured Clostridia bacterium
TGTGCTTTAGCGCAACACAATTTGCGCGAAATCTTGCCGCGAAGCTCTACAAAAAGTTTTTTGCGAGCTTTTTTTCAAAAAAGCGAAAAATTTTTTCTTTGTCACTTCTCCTCGCAATTCTAAATTCAAGAAAACACAATTGCATTAATAGCTTTTTCTGTGTCAATAATGATAAAAATAAATACCGAACGGGGAATTAAAGTGAAAGCAAAAACGAAAAGAACGTTAAAGGTTATAGTCATAACTCTTGCGATAGTCGCCGCATCGATTGTTGCGGGCATGGCGATATGGGTAGCGAGCATCACGCGCGAGCCGCTTGATATATCGCTTTTTGCACTTGACAGGGCACGTACAGCAACTAAAATATACGTGATGCAGGAGGGTGAATGGACGGAATGGGAGGAAGAGAGGATACTCGGAGAAAGGCAGTTCGAATTCGCACCGCTGTCCGATATACCCGAGGACCTAAAGAATGCCTTCATAGCCATTGAAGATAAACGCTTTCTGACACATAAAGGCGTGGATTGGTACAGGACCGCGGGCGCGGCGGCAAACTACCTGCTCAATTTTGACACGAGATTTGGAGCATCGACCATTACACAACAGCTTATAAAAAACGTGACGGGTTCAAGTGAGATAAGTATAGAAAGAAAGATCCGCGAGATATCGTTTGCGCTTGAACTTGAAAAGAAAATGTCCAAGGATGAAATACTTGAGCTATACCTCAATATAATAAATCTTTCCGACAATTGCTACGGTGTGCAGAGTGCGGCAAGAAGGTATTTTTCAAAAAGCGTAAGCGAGCTTTCGCTTATCGAATGTGCGGCTATCGCTGCCATCACGAACAGCCCAAGCTATTATAATCCCATAACTCATCCGGAGAATAACGCAGAGAGAAGAGAAGTCATTCTTTCCGAGATGCTCGGGCAGGGACTGATAAGTCAAAAGGAATATGAAGAAAACGCAAAAAAGGAGCTTATCCTTGCGCCGGATGACTCCGTTGTTAAGAGCCCCGTTCATTCTTGGTACGTCGATATGGTGATAAATGACATTATAGGCGATCTGCAAGCGAAGAACGGTATGACGCGCGAGGATGCTTCAGATCTTATATATGGCGGAGGGCTTGAGATATATATACAGATCGACCGCGATATACAAAGGACAATGGAAAAATACTATGAAAACGAAGCGAATTTTGTTTCGGGCGAGGGCGCGCAAAGCGCAATGATAATTATCGACCCGCAAAACGGCGATATTCTTGGAGTTGTTGGTGCAATAGGGGAAAAGGGCGGCAACAGGATCCAGAACTACGCAGTTGATACGCTCCGCTCACCCGGCTCGACCATAAAGCCGCTTTCCGTTTATGCGCCTGCGCTTGAGGGCGGAATAATCACCTACGCGAGCGTCTACGACGACGTACCCTTTTCCTTTAACGAAACGGGCAGCGGTACGTATTCACCCTGGCCGAAGAATGCAAACGGGGTCTACCACGGGCTTTCGACTATGAGCTACGCGATCGCAAATTCCACAAATACCGTACCCTTGCAGATACTCCGCCAGCTTGGGCTCTCGCATTCGTTTTACTTTCTGCGCGACCGTCTTCATCTTGATGAAATGATAGAGCAGGGGAAGGATTCTTCAGGCGGCTTTATCACGGATATGGATTATGCCGCGCTTGCTCTCGGTCAGCTTAATTACGGACTCAGCGTGCGGGATATCACCGCGGCATATTCGATCTTTGCAGATAACGGATCATATCACGCACCGCGCTCCTATTCACTCGTTAAGGATTCTCGGGGCAACGTTATTCTTGAAAAGAACGCAACGGAAGAGCAGGTCATAAGCGACGCAAATGCGAAAATAATGACAAAGCTGCTTTCTGAGGTCGTGTGGGGAGGAACTGCAAACTCTCTCACCGTAAAGAATAGGGTCGCTATTGCGGCAAAAACCGGAACTACGCAGGATAACAAGGACCGCTGGTGCATAGGATATACGCCGTCGCTGATCTGCGGAGTTTGGTACGGCTACGAATACCCAAAGGAGATACCGCGCTCCGAAAAGGATCACTTTCTCAATGCATTTGATACGGTTCTTACACGAATCTATGAAAATGACGTGCGCTCCGCCTACCGTGACCGCAGATTTGAGAGCAGTGCAAGACTAATTGAAGCAGAATACTGTATGGATTCGGGACTTTTGCCGACAGATGCTTGCCTTGCTGATCCGAGAGGATCAAGAATAAGAACGGGATACTTTGAAAAGGGAAGCGAGCCAAAGGCCGCGTGTGACTTGCACGTTCTTGTGGAATATGACTACATTTGTGGCGGTGTTGCGACTGTTTTTACTCCGGAGGATCATATAGCCAAGGTGGGAATGCTGAACATCGAGCGCTCTTTCCCGATGCAGATAATCGTTTCCGATGCGCAGTATGCCTACCGCACTCTCCCGCGCGCCTTGATGCCATCTCTCGCGCCGACCGAATCCTTCTTTTCCGTGCTTGAAACGAATAAAAGCTATTTTGGCATAAGCGCTACGAAGTCGCCGTATAACCGCCTTTGCGTGTCACACTTCACCTATTCAGACTTAATTTTCGAAAGAAATCTGCTTAGAAATCAGAATTAAATCAAAAAATGCTCCATAAGATGTAAAGAAAACCGTCTTAAGGAGCTTTTTTATGTATAAAAACAGAACGAATACCGCCTTTAGAGATGCGCGGTGCGAATACGGTCAAACAAATAAAAAAACGGTAGTTGCCCTGCCGGTGCTTCTCGTATTTTTGGGCATTTTCACGCGCTGGGTCAGCGGAAGTCCGATCCCGACCTTGCATTTCGTCGGTGCAAGAGATCTTGTCCCGCCCATCTGGCTGCTCGTTCTGCTCTTTTGTATATTTTATCTTTTGTCGGGTGTGGCTCTCGGAATGGTGCTGGGAAATCGCCTTTGCTCCTGCGGGGATAAAAAATACCAAGGCGCGATGTGGCACGTGATATCCCTAGCCCTTGGCTACGTATGGTATCCTCTATTCTTTTGTGCAAGACTATTTCTCGTCTCCGCCGTAGCGTGCGCCGTGTGCCTCTTTTCCGCTATCTGCGCCACGTTTTGCTATGTCCGCGTATCTAAAACGGCATTTTTTCTCTCCCTTTTGGCTGATGTGTACCTCATTTATCTCACCTTGCTCAATCTTCAGATTTTCTTCACAATATAGAAAAAGACCGTGATTTTGTCACGGTCTTTTTTTGCGCAAGAATAAATAAAGCTGCGCTCCGAGTGGTGATAATATATCTACCCGCCGCGTGCAGTTTTGCATTTTTTTGCAAAATTGGTATACTAACTAATTGGTATCGGTCATTCGATCGGCACCAAAATTCAAAAAAAGGAGAGAAAACCATATGAATTACGGCGAATGGCTTCACACCTGGCTTGAGATGTATGTCAAGCCAACGGTGAAGAAAAAGACTTACGTGAATTATTACAACGTAATAATGACACACATTTTACCAAGCCTTGGAAAGCACGAATTTGAGGAGCTGACCTTTTCCGTTTTGCAGAACTACGTGCTTGAGCTGACGGAGAACGGCAATAAGCTCACCGGTGCGGGACTTGCGCCAAGCACCGTGGGACTTATCGTAAGCATCCTTCAGAAATCACTGCGCTTTGCGGTGGAGGTCGGCGTTGCGGAACGTCAATTTTCAGATCACATAAAGCGCCCAAGAGTCAGTGAAAACAAGACCGAATGCTTTTCCGTGGCTGAGCAGCACAGGATCGAAGCCGAGATTCTGTCAAAGCCTCCGAACAAAAAGCTTGGAATATTGCTTTGTCTTTACACAGGTGTAAGGATTGGCGAGCTACTCGCGCTGAAATGGAGCGACGTAGACCTGCAAAGCAAGACCATCACCGTCCGCGCAACGTGCAGAGACGGCTACCCCGATGGCATACTGACGAAAATTCTGGATTCACCAAAAACGGCGAGCTCGCGTAGAATGATACCGATCCCCAAGCAGATCGTTCCTCATCTGCGCGCGCTGAAGAAGGGAAGTAAGAGCGAGTACGTCATATCGAACCCCGGCGGCGAGATAGTATCTGTGCGATCGTACCAAAAGCTGTTTGAAACCATGCTGGCTCGGCTTGGTATCCCGCGCAAATGCTTTCACACTCTTCGCCACACGTTTGCGACGCGCGCGCTGGAGTGCGGAATGGACGTCAAAACGCTGTCCGAGATACTCGGTCACAAGAGCCCGAACGTGACACTGAACCGCTATGCTCACTGTATGTTGGAGCACAAAACGGCGATGATGAACCGTGTAGGTATGCTTTTGAAGTAATTTTTTTAAAAAAACAGAAAAAATAAAAAATCGACAGATCGCTCTGTCGAAAAACCCGCAAACCCTTGCGCATCAGTACGTACAATATACTATAGTGCGCCCTTTGACAGGAGTATTATAGCACTTTTTTGTCCATTTGTCAACTACAGTTGAGAAAAATGTGCCGTTTGAGATCTCAAAATCTCTCTAAAAAGCTTGATTTTTGTAAAAAAATAGAAAATGTAGTACATACAATAGTATAAAGTGCGCCCCGACAGTGATAAAACACTTCGATGAAATAGAGATTATTTCATCGGGCAAGGAGGGACTATGACGTTAGCTGAATGGATGGAAGACCATCCTGCGCTGTATAGCGAATGGCATGGCGAAGCTAATGCAGGGGTCTCCTTGGAGAGTGTTTCATCCGCCAGCAGAAAAAAGGCGTGGTGGCAATGCGAACGCGGCCACGTGTGGGAGGCGGCGATATACAGCCGTACCCAAGGCGGCAGCGCCTGCCCCTACTGTTCGGGGAAAAGGGTGATCGAGGGTGAAAACGACCTCGCCACACGGTTCCCGGGCGTTTTGGCGATGTGGGACGCAGAGAAAAACGAAAAGCTCCTGCCCTCGCGCATATTCGGCGCATCGCATAAGGTAGTCTGGTGGAAGTGCGAAAGCGGCCATTCGTGGCAAGCGCGCGTGGACTCAATGACACTGCTGCAAAGCGGCTGCCCCTATTGCAAGGGCAAAAAGGTCGCCGCAGGCTTCAACGACCTTGCAACGACCGAGCCGAAGGTGGCAGAGCAGTGGAACGCACAGCTCAACGAGATGAGCAGCGACTCCGTCACGCGCGGCAGCAAGAAAAAGGCGTGGTGGACGTGCGAGAGGGGTCACACCTGGCAAGCGCAGATACACACGCGAAGCGGCAAAGCGCAGGCAGAATGTCCCTATTGTCGCAACCGACGGGTCCTTGAGGGCTTCAACGACCTTGCAACGACCGACCCGGGCTTGGCAGAGCAGTGGTGTGACGAGCTAAACGGCGCACTCAAGCCCACGGACGTTATGAGGGGAATGCACCGCAAGGTGTGGTGGAAATGCAACGAGGGCCACGTTTGGGAGGCATACCTGTTCGCTCGTTCGAAGGAAAACGGCACAGGCTGTCCCATCTGCTCCGGCAGATACAAAAAACGCGCCTGACCGCGCACCAAAATGAAGTAAACCGCGACCATTAATTTGGCACGTTTACATAGAAAACAAAAAAACAAAAATCCCGCGCAGAAAAGCAACCCCAGCCTCCTTTGTGTAAAGGGAGGTGAGCGCAACGCGCTCGGAGGGATTGTGAAATACGCGGAGAAAAAACACATTACGGAGGAAAAAAGTAATGAACACAATGAAAAGAAAGGGTTTTACCCTTGTTGAGTTGCTGGTCGTTATAGCGATTTTGGCTATCCTTGCGACGGTTTCCGTTGTTGGATATACCTCTTTTATTGAGAGAGCACACGTATCCAATGACCAGACAATGGCAGACCAGCTCAACAGTTTCCTCACTGCTCTTAAGGCAGATTCTGACGGAGAGTATTATGAGGAATTGAAAGGTGACATCACAGCTGATAACGTGACAGAAATTACTAACCACATTCTTATTGAAAGTGGTGCTAATTCTCTTCTCCCTGAAGCTGAGAATTATGGCTACCATTTCTATTTTGACTTGGATGAACAGAAGTATGTAGTACTTCATGATGATGATGCAATTGATGTTCCTTCAGGCGTAGATATTTTCCTTAAACCTACTGCTGCTGACAAGTTGGGTCTTAACTCCTTGTCTGCATCCAACTGCTTTACAAAAGATGGACGTTATTGTTTAGTAGACACAGAAAGCAATTGGGGCAAACTTATTGGTAGATATAACGAGGTTACATCTTTGGAAGATTTGCAGAGTCTCTATGACGAAGCTCAGGCAATGACAACTGAGAAAAATGTAGCTATTCCCGGTTTTGCATTTTTGATTGAGACTACTACATTTATTACTGAAAACGGTAACCTTGTTGTTAAAGTTGATTCAACTCATCATACATTCGTTGTTCAAAAGGAAGCATCTGAGAAGGAAGATGGCACAAAGAATGTATATAATCTCGCGGGTACAATGGCTGACTTGTTTGACAATGATGTTACAATCAGTGTCTCCAACCCCCTTTTCACCCCCGATGATTCTGAAAGAGAATATGTAATCGAACTTCCTGAAGATGTTGCATATATTTCTCCTAACTTTGCTAACGTTCCTAATCCCGATAAGACAGTTACTAACGAAGACGGTACCACTTCTGACGTTCCCACTTATGTCGTAGTAATTGTTATCAATAAAGAAACTGCTGAAGAGATTGAAAAAATCGTAGAAGTTGGCATGGATTCTAACGGCGTTAAGCTTGAAAACAGCACTGGCGAAGATGTCACAGTTACTGATACTCAGATTATTGTGGGCGATGAGACGCTTGAAATCAAGGAAAAGAATACAGTAGTAGACTTCAAGATTTCTGTTTCAAACTCCAACCAGAATAAAGTAAACGCTGCTGAAAGCTCAGCACATATTGCTTGGGATGGCAAGACATTTACACTTTCTGCAAGCGATTTCAAGAGCAGTGTTGCAGGTCAGACTGTTTCCTCACAGGCAGTATCTTGGACTCTCGTTTCAGCTACAGGTGCAGATAATGCGGTTGATTATTCTAAGTATGTATCTTTGGCAGATGGTGTTTTGACACTTAAGGCAGACGAAACAACTGGTTTGGCTCCCGAGATTAACGAAATTGTAGTTAAGGCAACTGCCGCTTCCGGTGGTCACGAAGAAACTTATACTCTTAAAGTTGTTCGTGTAACTGGTGTATCCGGTTTGAAGTTGGGAACAGAATCCGTTCAATTTGGTACAGAGATTGCGCTTGGTACAGGATCTACCGCAACACCTTACACCTTGAGTACATCTGGCGCGGTATATAATTATAATCATTCAAATCATGGCGTAACATTGAATCAGACAGCAACACTTGTTGCAAATGAGACATTTATTGTTGCAGCAGACGGCTTAACATTTACTCTTAAGAGTGGTGATGAGCTCACAACTGCAAAAGAACTTGCTGTAAAAATTGGTGACTATTATAGCAACAACTTGTTGATTTCTATGTATAACACAGATGCACTTACATTCCGTGTTAATACAAACAGCTCTAAGATCAAATTTGTAGGTGATGCTAATGCAATCACAATTGCTGATTTGTTTGTACATAATACTTCAATGGATATTCCTGATGATGCTCAGGTTTGGTTCATGAAGGATTTTGCAGATACAATTACAAAACCCGGTATTGTTTCTGCTACAGGATTCTCACCTAGTGGTGATGATGATAACTCCGAAGATATGCTCATGAAAGTTGAGTTGAATGACGGTAATGACTGGGGAAACACAGAAATTCAGTTCCAGAAGGGTGGAACTTATGCAGAACATCCTACTGTTCAAGTAATTATTGTAATTCCATACGGAACAGACGCTGACGGAAAAGCCCAATATCGTTGTATTTCTGAAGTACGCACAGTAGAAATCGTTGCCGCTAAGAATATTAAAACTTGGGCTGACTTGGCAGGCACTGCCGATACCCCTGTAGCTTCCACAAATACAAGCATTGTATTCCTTAACGATATTACAATGCCCTTAATAGAAGGTGAAGTAACATATAATACGTCCGTAATAGGAGGATCGGCAACAATGACCGCTCCTTTAGGTGAATTGAATATTTCAGGTGGTGCGACTCTTTACGGAAACTATTTTACGTTTGATATTACAAATGGCTTAATTACGGGACAGGAAGGTATAATCACAGTTATAGGAGGACACCTTAGAGATGTAAAGATTGTGGGAAGAGTATACCCAGAATTTGGACCAAGAGTTGGAATGAAGTGGGGTACTAACGCAGTCAAGGCACAGGACGGAGCAACTATTACTAACTGCTATATTTCCAACACTCGTGCGCCGATAAGAGTATCTGGCAATGTTACTATTGAAGACACGGTATTTTTTGGAGGTAGATATGCAAATATTTGCGCAACCAATGGTACAACAACACTTAAAGGCAATGTAATCACTATAAACCAACCTTACAATAATCCTAATGATGATGTTCCAAACTCAGTTGTGGGTGTTGGTATTAGTATTTGGTATGAACACTCTAACACAATTACGATAGAAGGCACATTAACTCAGTATAACTTTATTTCAGGAAATGAATATGATAACTTGCCATCTGTAAGTACAGGTTTAACTAGCGTAAACTTAGGAGAGGTATTCGGTTCGCTTTTCGTTGAAGAAGGTGATGAGGTTATAGGCAAGAAACCATGTGTTATCAACCACGATCACGGTGAAGGCACCAGCTGTTGTTCAAAGGAAGAAAGCGCAGGAACTACTGATGATTGTGGCAACACTACAGGAGGACATACGCACGACGGAACAGATTGTGCACTGGAAGATGACTATGGATTGAAGTACGACGAATACATATTTAACAAAGTGGAAAATGGTGAAGTGGTTGATATGTATATGAATGCCGGATATGTAGATATTAATGGTGTAGATCCCACAATTTCTTCCATTGATGGATACGGGGGTGCAAAGACTAAAGTATCCGGTAGGGATGTCAGTGTATATGCACCTCTTGATAATGATGCTAATCAAAATCTTTTCAAGGCTGCTATGGAAGCTGTGAACAAGTATAGTAATTGGGACTTCGATGAAAGCGGCAATATCATCCATTAATAGGTACATAACATGAAATTAAGAAGCAAAAATAGCAGAAAAAAATCTATTATTAGTATCATTGCTATTCTCAGTGCAATTATTATACTTGTATTGTTTGCCACATTAGCAATACAGAGATTGTCTAACTCGTCAAAGTTGGAAGATCAAACTGTTAAAGATATTTTCCTTACTTCACCTTCTAAAAGAACAGTTTATTATGTAGGTGAAGAATTTGATCCGACGGGATTGCAGATACAAGTTATTGCTGGAAGCAATAAGTACACAAGATTTGTAAACTATGGTGATCCCGAACTAACTGTAACTGGTTTTGATAGTTCAACTGTAAATGAAGCACTTCCCATTACAGTGTCATATATGGGTTTTACAACCACATTTAATGTTCAGGTTAAAGAGCATGAAAACGTGGCTCCAACGTTGCAAAGCATAGATGTTATCAATTTTAAAACGACTTATTCTTTGAAGGATTGGAATATGTTTGGTCCAGAATCTATGGGTGCAACGATTAAATGCACGTATAGTGATGGCAGCGTAGTAGAAAACATTGCGTTGAAAGATAAGAATATTTCTGGAGTTACGCAAGTTGATGGGCCTTGTACAACTGAGATTACGGTTGAATACAATGATGGAGCAACCGTTGTTTCTACACAAGTAACAATTACAATTACCGAATAATAATCACTATATATTTATTTTTCATTTGAGTAATCGAACAGTGGCAGTGATTGCATTGCCACTGTTACAGAAGAATTATTAGGATTTAATGTATGAGCATATATTATTTGTTTTATGTAATTGGTTTTACTGCTATAATAATCCTCGATCTGTTAATGGCGCCAAAATACAATTTTAAGCGAAGTATAGCATTTGTTCACATAGTTCTTTGTTGTATAACGGATTATTTATTAATGCTACTCCTTTACTACATTATAAACGGTAGTTTTGGCGGACAAAATATGGTACGTTTATTTGTATTTATTCCCCTAGTGAATTATCTTTTTGGAAGAATACTGAATATGCAAATAGACAAATTGATGGATTTTATAGCACCCCTCTCTCCTATACTTTTAGGATTTGCTAAAATAGGCTGTTTATTATCTGGGTGTTGTAGAAGTTGGATACAAGTTGATTGGGGAATTTACAATCATTATACTAAAACAATGCTATTTCCAGTACAATTGTTTGAAGCAATTACAGCATTTTTAATTGCGTTAATAGTATGGCTGGTAGCAAGAAAAAACAACTATAATGCTAAGGGACGAACAATGCCCCTCATGCTCTTCTTGTTTGGCATTACACGCTTTGCATGGGAGTTTTTTCGAGACAACACCAAACTATTTTTAGGAATTTCCGAGCTTGCTATATGGGCATTGGCAAGTGCTATTATGGGGGGTGTTTGGTTCGTGTGGTCGGTATACCATGAGGAAGATTTTGAAGAGAAACAAAACGAACCGTATTATTACCCCGTTGAGGGCGAAGAAATCTGCCCTGAAGAAAAAACCACATTGTAAAAGTTCAGAGAATTCTGACTTTTAATATATTGTTTGATTGCACAAAAACAAAAAAACAAAACAAAATTTATTGAAAACAAAAGGAGATTTATTCCAATGAAAACTAAAGGCTTTACACTCGTTGAATTGCTCGTTGTTATCGCAATTCTTGCTATCCTTGCTACAGTATCTGTAGTTGGTTACACATCTTTCATCGAAAGAGCTGAACTTTCCAATGCTGAAACAGAAGCTCATCAGGTTAAGTCCTCTATCAACTCTATGCTTATGGCTGATGATGAGTATGTTCTTGTTACAGCAGCTGATCCTACAACAGGTTCTAAAGTAGTAAAGATTTACGCTAAAGAAGTTGCTGGAAAAGTACAGATTTGGGCTAAAACAGCTACTTTTGTTGCAGAAGTAGTAGACAGCGATCCTAATACAGATGGCAACCAGACTGTTCCTGCACATTGCACATATGATGACGCTGTTTACACAGGTGAAATCACACTTGATTCTACATCTGATTTTGCTGAACTTCCCGGCAAGTTGTATGCTAATGCTGGCACACTTCTTTACATCTATGAAGAAGGCGCTGAAACTGGTATAGCAGACGACAAATACATTGACGTATTTGCAAAATAATAACCAAACCCCTTCCCACACCTGTGGGACGCACATAGGAACGCCCCGCGATCTCGCAATCAATCGCAAGGCGCATCCAAAATACATAACTCCCGAGCCTATGCTCGGGGGTTTTCCTTTTCCCACCCTCGCCGCGCCCCCCACCGCCCGGCACCCCCCACCGCGCGCACACCCCGCCCGGGCGCCCGCCGCCATTTACTGCCGCGCGCAGGCGACTCATCCCCCCTATTTTGGGGCGCGGGGGCGCTCATCCCCCCCCATTTTGAGGCGCGGGGGCGGCCCCCCATTTTGAGGCGCGGGGGCCTCATCCCCCCATTTTGAGGGGGGCGGGGAGCTGATTCCGGGCTTTTGTAGGGCGGCGGTGGGGCAAAAACCCTCAAATTCGGGTTTTGGAGCGGGAAATTATGCATTTTTTGGTTTGCATTTCTGGGGGAAAATCAACAGGTTGGGGGTGGCGGGGGCGGTTTTGTGTGCCCGAAAGGGCGATTTTTAGCAACTCGGGGTTGCAGAAATGTTAAAAACAGGCAAAAAATGCACCTTTTGGACAAAATTCCACCAAAATTACGCACTTGTGAGTTGATTTTTCTCAATTTGAGTTGACAATTCCTGCGTGATGTGTTATAATACATTATCCATTAACAAAATGGCAAAAATTTGGTAACCAAAATGTGACAAATTTATATCACAAAAAGGAGAAATTTAAGATGAAAACAATGAAAAAGAGGGGCTTTACCCTCGTTGAATTGCTGGTAGTAATTGCTATCTTGGCAATCTTGGCAACCGTGTCAGTTGTTGGATATACCTCTTTCATCGAAAGAGCGAACGTCTCCAATGACCAGACCCTCGCAAGCCAGCTTAATTCAATGCTCACGTATTTGAAGGCTGATTCAAACGGCGGTTATTATAATGCGACTATAACCGAAGAAAACGTTTGGCAGGCAACTCAGGACGTAATCAAAGAAGGTGGACTTGATTCTCTTGAGCCCCAGTCTCTTGATTATGGATATCACTTCTATTTTAATCTTAACAAACAGGAATTTGTTGTTCTTAACGATAAAGACGTATTGAGCAGCGGAATGAAGGCATTCATCAACATCTTTGCAGCAAACGGTGAACAACCCGGCTTCTTTACTGTTGGTGGAGAAAAGCTTTTCCTTGTTGATACTAAAGGCTCTAATCTTGCAGACGCAGTAAGAGGCTTCTACACCTTTGATCACTTCGAAGGTACCACAGCTCAAAAGTGGGAAACATTCAAGGAAATAGTTGGAAAAGCGGCTGAAGAAGGATACACAAATATTTCCGATGCTCTTGACAACAGTAAGTTCGTTGTTGAAGGCGGCGAAGAATTGGGTGAGGGAACAGGCAACATCGTAGTACATGCTAATGCGGGCTCTGTTGGTATCACAAATCCTACAACCAACCTTGAAGCAGGAACAACAATCGTTATTCCCGCAGGTACAACAATCACTAACTTGGGAGTTGCTTCCGGTTCCGGTACGGTTTGCTTCGTTGCAAACAGCATTAACGATATTAAAGACGTTGTTGACCCCGATTTCGTATCTGAAGATATCACAATTGTGGTAAGCGGTGACAAATCTAAAGAGTACATCGTTGACGGAGCAAACGTTTATGTAAAGGGTGATAAGACAACCCCCGTTCTCACTCTTACATACAAGAACCCTGTTCAGGACTTTGATATCGAGATCAATGATGGTTTTGCAACTAACTATGATGACAATACAGGCTATATTGTATATGACAAGATAGCTGTTAATGGTATTCAGCTTGCAGTTAAGAACGAGCTTGGTAAGCTTCAGGTTGAAGATCCCACAAATACACATAAGATTTCTTTACCCGAGTATACTTGGGAGATTGCAAAGGTTGTTTTGGCTGATGATAGCGAAGTTACAGGTTCAGCGGTCAGCACATATGGAACAATTGATGCAAATACCGGTCTTCTTAAATTGGCTGCAACTTACGACTTTGGCGTAAAATACATTCAGGTTAAAGCAACTGCTGTTCTTGGTAAGGATGGCACTTCTGCAGGCGAAAAGGCAACACAGACATTTGAAGTTCACGTAGCTTCCGTTTCGGAAGTAGGCTTCAAGATGGCTGGTAAGACTTGGGTATGGGACGGAACGCAAAGTGTTTATAAGGTTACACTTATTCACGATAATGCTAACGGTACTTCCTATACATTGGAAAACAGCATCGACTATAACAATAAGATTGACGGAATGGTATTTGACGAAACAATCTCCGTTTCCATTGATGATGGCGCTGCAACCGACGTTGTTGAAGTAACATCCAGCACATCCGTACTTACTAAGAAGGGTGGTATTACAACTCTCGTTGTAAAGATTGGTCCTTATAAAACATACAAGATTGAGGTTACAGTTGCTGACGTTGTTAGTGATCTTGCAATTCAGGCAAAGAATCCCGGCATTGCTTACGTAGGTAATAGCAATGTTATTGAGCTTGGAGACATCTTTGTTGGTAGTATTCCCGAAAATGCAAATGTGATCGTATTTAACGGATTTGCTAATGATGACAACTATATGACACCCAGCATTAATAGTCCTCTTCTTTCTAACAGCGGAACAGGCTTGCGTGTTGATGATGTTGATTATAAATTAGTTGACGCAGAAAACAAAACTGCATATGTAAACGGTAAGCCTGTCAGCGCTTTGACAGATACTATTAAGCTTGCAGGCACAAAGACAAGCGGTGATAAGATCAGCATTGCGATCTTCTCTAACGGCGTAAGAGTTTCTCCCAACGTAAATGTATATGTTGTAGATGGCAAAAATGTAACCGACTACAGTGAACTTGATTCTAATACAAGTAATGTCCTTCTTAGTGATATTACTATGACAACGGATGGAAAGTTTACTTTGCAGAATAGCACGTTGTATGGTAACTACTTTACATTTAACATCGAGAATGGTGTGAAGCAGAATACATTCGGTATTATTATTCTTAGCAATTCCACTATGAGAGATACGAGAGTTGTCGGCTCATTGTATCCTACGGTGGCAATTCAGGCTCCTGATCTTTATGGTTCAAATGCTGTACATGCTATTGGCAATTCTGTTATTGATAACTGCTATATAGCAAACTGCCGTGCTCCTCTTGCTTCAGGCTCTGAAGATCATAAAGATGCTAATGGTGTACCCACAGACAGTATTGTTGTAAAGAATACTGTTTTGTACGGCGGCAGATATGCGAATGTTGACCTTAGAGGCGGAACGCTCACATTTGAGGGAAAAGTAATTGCTGTTAACCAACCTCACACAAATAATGCAAATCCCAATAGTGTTTCTATGGAAGATAGAATAGCAGGATTTGGTATAGCAACATGGCTTGAGGCTCCTGTAGGAACGAAGATCCAAAATCTTCACAATCTTGCACAGTATAACTTTATTCCTGAAACATATAATGATATTCCTACTGTAACTCTTGCAGCTAGTGGACTTACGGTTAATGCAAACTGTAATGCGTTGTTCCAGAGCATATTTACTGATAAAGTGTTGAATTGTTCAAGATGGCATACACACAATAGCTCGTGCTATCTGGATGAGTTCAAATACGGTGATTATCACTTTGAAAGAGATGGCGTAAAGTATATTAATCCCGGTGTTCTTGGAGAAGATGTTGGCGAAGGTGCTTCAAGACTCGTGAGCATCATAGGAAAAGAATTGCCCGCTGGTGATAGAACAGGTTATGCCGGTGTTGCTCCCACAGGATATCAATATGTTTCTATGAGCGTTACAACAGACTTTAAGATAGTTCTTTGGACACTTTCTGTTACAGTTCATACGTACGGTGTGCTTAATACACAAACTGATTTGTTCGATGCATCGGAAAACGCAGAACTTATCTACTCTCCTTGGAATCAAACTGTGAATAATACCACTTATGCTCCTTATGGTTTTGTTAACGGTAATATCATTCACGATTAATTAAGGTAGAATATGAAGATAAAAAGCAAAAAGAAAAGCATATTAATTATTGTAATTGTTGTTATAGCTTTGATTGCTATCCTCGCTTTGGCTGGGGTCTTTGTGGGTAAAACTGTCACAGAGCAACAACAGGAAGAGGAAAAGCGTGAAGTTAGGCAAATAGCAATAAGCATTGTTCCTAATCTAAACTACTATGTCGGTGATACCTTTGATCCTACGGGGCTCAAAATACAAGTAATTGCAGGAGCTAATGATTATTCATATTTCGTTGAGTATCCTAACTCTGAATTGATATTGAGTGGTTTTGATAGTAGCGTTCCTAATGACGCATTACCAATAACGGTTACATACCAAGGATTTACAGCGACATTCAACGTGTCCATCAAAGAAAAACCAGTTCCCCCGACTACTAAAAGGGAGTTAGTTAGCATAGAGTTATCTGATAACTTTAATACAACTTACTCCAAAAACGATTGGAATTTCTTTGGTCCAACGCTTGACGAAGTAGATATAATTTGCACGTTTAGTGATGGAACAGAAGAAAGAGTTGATATGCTCTATGGATATATTAAGAATCCAAATTTGAATCTCTCCGTTGGTAACTATGATTTGATAATAGAGTATACTCACGGAACAAAAACTGTTTCAACAACAGTCACCATCACAATAACAAACTAAACAAAAACAGGGGAGGGCACTCCCTCCCCGAAGAAAACTAACCATAAAGTTCAGATAATTCTGACTTTTGATAATATTGATTGCACACAAACAAAAAACGCGCGTTATCTTCAAGAGAAGTAATGCCTACGGCACAACTTCGAAGGATCTTGCGCGGAAAACACAAACAAAACAAAATTTTTTAAAAACAAAAGGAGATTTAATCCCATGAAAACTAAAGGTTTTACACTCGTTGAGTTGCTCGTTGTTATCGCAATTCTTGCTATCCTCGCTACAGTTTCTGTAGTTGGTTACACATCTTTCATCGATAGAGCTAATCAGTCTAACTCTGACACAGAAGCTCACCAAATTGAATCCACAATCGAATCCTATACAATTGCTGGTCAGGTATATGAGCTTGGTACAGTTAGTGGTACAACATACTATGTTGTAGCTGATAAGGGTGTTTGCACAGCAACAACCGCAAATAATGTTACAACATATACAGCTATTACTGCAGCTGTTTCTTTTGCAAAGACAGATCTTAACGAAGATCTCGCTGGTTTGACCGGAACACTTAAGGCAGATTCCGCAAAAACCCTTACATATACTTATTCTGAAGGTATTACAACAACGATTACCCTTGACTAATCCAAAAACATATCATTTTATTAACAAACATATTATAAACAGATATAGTTTGTGCAATCAAGATAAGATGTATGCGTGAGCGAAAGCCGCGCTAACGGTGAAAGCCCGTGAACAATTTAAAAATCCGACCCCCGAGCGTACGGCTCGGGGGTTTTTCTATGACTTGAACGTTGCTTTGCTGATAAAAGGGAACTCCCCTACAAATCAAAATTTGAAATGCGGCAGGTGCAAGCCCCCTACGGGTTTGAGGGTAGAGGCGATAGAGAGAGGAAAGGTAGAGTGACGCAGGCTCCTTCCGCCTCGCGGGCTCGGCACCTTCCTCCCGGAGGAAGGCTGAGGTTGCATTGGGAACGGGTCGTCGAAGGCGCCGACCCCTACGGGATGTTGGTTTGGTGAATGTGTTGTCTCTCGCTTGCGAGTCGCGCGTCCCCTACGGAGATGGTGCTGGGCGGGAGTATGTGGACGCAAAAGAACGTTTGCCAAGGCAAACGTTAAGGGTTCAAGCTATAATTATACAAGAAACAGAAAAACCCCAAACCTTACGGTTCGGGATTTTCCTGTTTGGTGCAGATGAAGGGACTTAGGAACCACTTTTGCGCGAGCGTTAGTGCTGGGCGGGAGTATGTGGACGCAAAAGAACGTTTGCCAAGGCAAACGTTAAGGGTTCAAGCTATAATTATACAAGAAACAGAAAAACCCCAAACCTTACGGTTCGGGATTTTCCTGTTTGGTGCAGATGAAGGGACTTGAACCCATATGAAATTGCTTTCACTGGAACCTGAATCCAGCGCGTCTGCCAATTCCGCCACATCTGCGTATTAAATTTTGGTGTGTGGCAGCCGCGCTCCGCGAGACGGCTTGAAACATAGTCGCCTTGCTCATTTTTGGTCGCAATTCTCCTTGTTTCTGCGCCTTCTCAAACTCGCTTCACCGCCCACCGGGCGCGCTCGTTTTCGAAGCTGCCAATTCCGCCACATCTGCGTATTAAATTTTGGTGTGTGGCAGCCGCGCTCCGCGAGACGGCTTGAAACATAGTCGCCTTGCTCATTTTTGGTCGCAATTCTCCTTGTTTCTGCGCCTTCTCAAACTCGCTTCACCGCCCACTGGGCGCGCTCGTTTTCGAAGCTGCCAATTCCGCCACATCTGCATCGGCACTGTCTATTATACCACAAAAGCCGCAAATGTCAAGGCTTTTTAAGGAATTCGCGGAGCTTTTTCGCCGACTTTGCTCTCCCGTTTATCGCGTGCAAAAAATGACCCGATCCACCGAATTTCCTCTTTATTCACCGCGCCAAACACCCTCACGAGAACGAAGTAGAGCAGAACAGTAAGTACTATCGACGCTATCAACGGTAAGCGCGCCGCGCCTACTGCCGCAGTGCTCAGCACGATCGCCGCAACGGGCAGGGAGAATGAGCGAAATATTTGAAATTTCATTCCGCTGACCTTGACGAGCTTATAAATGCTTGCGCTTGAGTTGAAAAATTCACTTACCATTATCAGCAAAACGTACCCCAATATGCCCATTTTGGGGATCAGTATCCACACCATAATGAGCGAGCAGATAGTGTCAGTTATGTTAATCGCCATCGTGTACATGTGCTCGCCGAGGCCTTTGAGCATATTGTCCACCGTTGTGTCAAGGTACATTATCGGTACGATGTGGGCGACGAGTCTTATGTATTTGCCCGCCTCTGCCGAGCCGTATATCTGCGTGCCGAGCTCGTCTGAAAAGCGTATCATAATGCCCGAGGCGCATATCGCAAAAAGAAGGGCGAGTCGGCAGACTCTTCCTGCGACGTATTTTATCTCTTTTTTGTTGTTTTGAACCTTCAGCTCCGCAAGCTCGGGCACAAGGAGTCCCGAGAAGGAATATATGAGCGCGGCAGGGAAAAGCACAAGCGGCATTACCATACTTTGCAGAATTCCGTAAGATGCGAGCGCCTCTGCGCGCTCCGCGCCGCTTTTTTCGATGCCAATAGGGATCAGAATATGCTCAATCGTAAGCAGGGCGGAGCGAAAATAGGTCGAAAAGGCAAGGGGCAATGCGATGGAAAGCATTTTTTTCGTGATCTTGCGCTCCGAGACCTGTATTTCGGGGTGGTTTTGCCGCTTTTGCCTTTCAAAAACGAAGAACGACAACGATATTACAAAGGAGAGGATCTCTGAGAGCGCGCCGCCAAGTACAAGGCATATGCAGTAGCTTTCTATGTCTCTGCCGTACGCCAGCGAGAGTAAAAGTGCGCAGAAAACGATGCGCGCGAGCTGCTCGGAGATCTGCGCCACGGCATTTTTGTAGACCCTGCGAACGGCGGTGAAGTATCCGTTGAAGCAGGATGTGACCGCTATCAGCGGAAGGGTTGCGGCGCATAGACGAAGCGGTTTTATTGTGCGGGTATCCTTAAGAACGTGCAGGGAAAGGGGCTCTGCGAGCATAAGCAGTAAAATGCTTGACAGCGTGCCGAAAAACAGGGAGTACGTGACGCATTTTTTCATTGAAACTTTGACTTTTTTATAGTTGTTTTCCCCGAGCGCGTCGGAAACGAGCCGCGTTGCGGTGAGGTTGATGCCCGAAAGCGCAAGCGTCAGCGCAAACGAATACACGCTACCAAGCAGGGTGTAGAGACCGAGTGCTTCTGCGCCTATCCGCCTTGAAACGTATGCGTTAAAGGCTACCGAAAGCCCGCGCAGAGCAAGCGCCACGGCGGTCATCAGCGCGCCGTTCGCAAGATATTTTTTAAGCCTTGTCATTGTTTGTCCCCTCTTTTGTATTTGTAAATTATATGTCCTTGCGGCAATAAATATGAATTTGCATATAGGGGTTGCAATTGTATCGCTTTTAATGTATAATTAAAGTAAGAAAGAACTTCGGGAGGGAGAATTATGAAAAAACTGTTTTATATCTCGATGATTTTGATTATTTGCGCATTTACCCTTGCTTCCTGCTCGCCTTGTCTGCACGATGATCCGAGTGCTATTAAGATCGTAGAGGGCAGAGAACCGACTTGTACAGAAACGGGACTTACCTCGGGTAAAATATGCACTTTGTGCGGTGAAACTGTCGAACAGCAGACGGAGATACCGAAAAGTGAGCATAGCTTTTCAAATTGGGCAACGGTTGAGGCATCAACGATCTCCCAACACGGGAAGGCGGAAAGAACCTGCCGTGTATGCTCATACAGCGAACAAAAAGAGCTTGACTTGAAAAAAGCAAAAATAACCTTGTTTTTGTATGATGATGAAGATCTAATTGAGCTTACAAAAAATCAGATAAATGCATTTTTGGAGCTTCATCCCGAATACAGTAATTTTGATGTTCAAATCGTTGGCGGAGAAAGCTATGGAATGACTCCCCCTTATTTTGATAATAGTGGTTTTGTTGATCTATATTTCTCTGAGTTGTGGTATTCCTTGGATAGTTTTGTGGAAATTGATGCTTTGTCACCTATTTCGGGTGAGTACTTGGAATGGATGGAGAAAAGCTTTGACTCCGAAATGCTTGATAAATTAAGCAAGGACGGTTCCGTTTACGGATATCCGCTTATGACTTCACCGACTCTTTGCACCTATTACGACAAGAGTATAATTACGGATCCCGAAAGCCTTGAACAGATGATCGCGGACGTGGAAGCATATAATGAAGCTCACCCCGACTCTCCAAAATATATTTGCATTAATCACAAGGATTCCTCATACGCTACTTCATTCTTGCTTGCACTTGACGAGAATGGAGAGCACCTTTGCTATATCGAATATGACGCAGATTCAGACGGCAACTTCATAGGCTACCGCGATAATATCAATTCGGAAAACGGTCTTATCGCTATGAAGGGAATGGAAAAGCTTCTGAAATCCTCTTGTCACAGCGATGACACGGATATACTTGAGAATGCTGCTGTGATTATTACCGACAAGATGCTTAAAGAGGAGCTTGCCTCACTAATGGGGGATAATCTTGCCTTTGCAGATCTCCCATCGTTCACCGTTGACGGTAAGACGTATCATATGAGTTCTATGTCAAAAATGGCATTTATGGGGATCAAGCCACAGGAAGACCCCCACAGGCAAAAGTTCTTATTTGAGCTTGCGCAATATCTTTCGGGTGTTGAGTGTCAGGCACAAAGGTTAGGGGAGCTTGGTTGGTTCCCGACGAACCTTGACGCTTTGGAAGATGAAACGCTGAGAGAGGACGCGCTTTTCAATGCATCCCTGCTTCAAAGAGAATTATCATTTGTACAGGGGCCCATACACGGGGCCTGGTGGGATATCGTCAAGGTGTTGTCTTGGGATGCTAAAGATGCCCAAAATGACGATGATATGTATGAATCTCTCAAGACCTACGAGGCGGCAATGAAAGCATTGTTTATACCAAGCTGCGGCGGCGAAACCTACATTCGTTGGTCGGTTATCGGCAATATATCCGGCTCAAAATGGGATAAGGATTTTATTATGACCGAGGTATCGAAGGGAGTTTGGGAATCTGAGCCTCTTGAGTTTGAGATCGGTTCTAACTTCAAGCTCAGATACTGGAGCAGTTGGGATAGGCAGATAGGCGCGGGTGGCAGATTTAGAACTGATGATTACGAGCCCCAAAATATAGTATCCGGGGTCGAGGGTACTTTCATTATCCGAATGGAGTGGGACGGGGTCTCCGACACGGCTACTATAACCTTTATTCCGGTTGAAGAATGAATAAACAAAACAAAAGGAACGGATTTTTCCGTTCCTTTTTAATTTATACGAGATCTGCTATATCGAGCACGAGCTTTTCAGTTTTTGCCCAGCCGATGCAAGGGTCAGTGATGGATTTGCCGAAGATGTTCTCATTGATCTTCTGCGCGCCGTCCTCAAGGTAGCTTTCAATCATAAGTCCCTTAACCAGAGAGCTTATGCTTCTTGAGTGCTGACGGTTGTGGCAGACCTCCTTTGCTATTCTTATTTGAGCCTTATAGCGCTTGTCGGAGTTCGAATGATTGCAGTCAACTATTACCGAGGGGTTGGCAAGTCCCATTTTGATATAGGTATCATAGAGATGCGCAAGGTCCTCATAGTGGTAATTGGGTTGGCTCTCACCGTTCTTGTTGACGTATCCGCGAAGGATCGCGTGTGTGTAAGGATTGCCCGCGCTTTCAACCTCCCAGCCTCGATAGATAAACATATGCGAGGTCTGACCTGCCTTGATCGCGTTCATCATTACGGAAATATCACCCGAGGTGGGGTTTTTCATACCTACGGGAACGTCCATTCCGCTTGCGGTGAGTCTGTGCTGCTGGTTTTCGACCGAGCGCGCGCCAATGGTGATATAGGAGAGCAGGTCGGAGATATAGCGGTGATTTTCGGGGTAGAGCATCTCATCCGCGGTTGAAAATCCCGTTTCCTCAAGCACTCTCATATGGATCTTTCTGATGGCAACGAGCCCCTTGAACATATCGGGCGGCTCGTGTGGGTTAGGTTGGTGAACAAGTCCCTTATATCCTTCTCCCGTTGTTCGCGGCTTACCGGTATATACGCGGGGAACGATAAGTATCTTGTCCTGCACCTGCTCTGAAAGCCTTTTGAGGCGGTGGATATACTCCATTACTGCGTCCTCGTTATCCGCGGAGCAGGGACCTATCACAAGCAAGAATTTTTGGCTCTCGCCGGTGAATATCTTTTTTATCTCGGCATCATTTTGTGCCTTTATTTTAGCGAGCTTCTCCGAGAGGGGAAGCTCTGCCTTTACCTCTTGGGGTATCGGTAGCTTTCTTTTAAAGATCATCTATCTTACCTCATTAATTTAGTGCTTTTCTACGTCTATTCCGACGCTTGCGAGCTTCTCAAAGTAATCGGGGAAGCTCTTGTTAACTGCTTCTGCACCCGCTATCTCACCGCCGAAAACGGTGCAGAGAACTGCAAGTGCCATTACGACTCTATGGTCGTTGTGACCGTTGAGTACTGCCGTGGGACGGTGAAACTCCTTGGGAAATACTACAACGTCATCCTCTCCGACCGTTACTGTGACACCGAACTTGCGAAGCTCCTCTGCCATTGCGTTACATCTGTCACTTTCCTTCATCTGAAGACGGCGGGTTCCTGTAAAGATACCACCGTTATTAGCAGCAGCAAGTGCGAAAAGAATGGGTCCGAGATCGGGGCAGTCGGATATGTTGATGGAGGGGGTTCCTCTTTTTATCATTTCAAAATATTTGGAATATATTCTGTCACCCTGGACACTGTTTTCGTCAAGTCCCTCAATGGTGATGTCTCCTCCGAGAACATTGAGTGCTGCAAAGAACGCCGCGTTGGAGTAGTCGCCCTCAACGCTGCCTTCAATGGGACTGTACTTCTGACCGCCGGGGATATAAAGAGTCCTTTCGTTCTTCCATTCAATCTTCATTCCAAACTTTTTCATAACGTTAAGAGTGAGATCGATGTACGAATGGCTCTCAATAGGCTGTGTTATCGAGATCTGGCTGTCCTTTTTAAGAACGGGAAGGGCAAAGAGAAGACCCGATATAAACTGGCTTGAAATGTTTCCCTGCACCTTGAAATTTCCTGCGCGCAAGGGACCCTCAAGGATTATCCTTTCCTTTTCCTTTACGAACATAAGGTCCTGCTCCTTGCAGATGCCTTGGTAAACGGAAAGAGGGCGGGAAAGCAGATTGGGTGTGCCGTAAAATATGCTCTTTTTACCTGTGAGCAGAGCAAGAGGTATAAAGAATCGGAGTGTAGCGCCACTCTCTCTGCAGTAAAATTCCTGGATTTGCTTATTTTTCTTTACCTCACGCCCAGTTATTTCAAGAACGTCGCCCGTATGGGTATACTGTACGCCTATGGCTGCAAGGCAGTCGAGGGTAGCCTGAACGTCCTCGGAATTATTGATGCCCGTGATTATGCTTTTAGAATTGGCAAGACCGCCGCAAATGAGCATTCTGTGTGCAACACTTTTGGAAGGCGGAGCAATTATAGTGCCCTGTGCCTTACTTCTTCTTATAGTGACGTTCATTTTCTTTCCTCCTGAATGTATTTTATGAGATGGTCTATGGCAAGCAGATATCCGTCAGTACCCTTGCCGGATATTGTTTCTATGCACGCTTGTCTGATATAGCTTATCTGTCTGAAATCCTCTCTTGACGAAACGTCGGATATATGCACCTCAACTGTCGGAATGCTGACCGCCTTTACTGCGTCAAGAAGAGCGATGCTTGTGTGAGTGTACGCCGCGGGATTTATTACGATGCCGTCTACACCTTCAAAATACGCGTTTTGAATGAGTGTGACGAGCTTGCCCTCACAATTGGATTGCTTAATTTCGACCACACACTTGCCTTCGCAATGCTTTTTGATTTTTGCTACGAGATCGTCATAGGTCTCCTTGCCGTAATGCTCGGGCTCTCGAATGCCAAGCATATTAAGATTCGGTCCGTTTAAAACTAAGATCTTCATTTGCAAAAATCCTCCTGTATGTATTTTGCCACGTTTTGCGCATCCTTATCGCCGTCAACGCGGATGTCGGAAGCCCTCATATATAGATGATGTCTTATTTTGAATAGATTTTCAAGGTCACCGGGGCGTCTTGCAAGGGGGCGGGACTGTGTGGGTATCAGATATTTGAGAGATCTGTCAAGGAAGTACAGCCTTCCGCAAGAGCGAAGCGCATCAACGTTTTCGTTTCGTAATATACACCCTCCGCCCGTAGCTATGACCGCACCGTGCCTTGCGGAGATCTCCTTCGTTATCTGAGACTCAATATCGCGGAATTCCTTTTCGGAATGCTTTTCAAAATATTCTGCTATCGTACAGCCTATGCGCCTTTCTATCTCGTCGTCAAGATCAAAAAGCTTGCGTCCGAGCGCGTCTGCGATAATTTTTCCCACCGTGGTTTTTCCACTACTCGGCATACCGATAAGAACTATATTTTCTTTTGAATTAAATATTTTTCTGTATATTTCTTCTATCTGTATATTCGTGATATCTTTACCCGTAAAAAGGCCTATTGCGTGCGCCGCTTGCGAGACGAGCATATAAAGCCCGCCCTCGGCATATATCCCTCTTGACTTTGCGTCAAGCACGAGCTTTGTGCGCAACGGGTTGTAAACTGCATCAAATACCGCCTCAAGGGAAGGAAAGCCCTCAAGAGATATTGGGGAAGCGTAGCCGTTCGGGTACATTCCAACGGGAGTTGCGTTTATGATCACGTTTGCATCGGTGTGCGATGCTTCAGCCTCTTCATAAGTGATAGCACCGTTCTTTTGCGTCCGTGAGACTAATACCGTCTCTCTCGCTCCAAGATCGCTTGCTACGAGTGCAGAGGTTCTTGAGGTTGCACCCGTGCCGAGAACGAGGACTTTTTTGCCCGTGAGCGATATTCCGGAGCGCTCGATCATATCACGCATACCAAGATAGTCCGTGTTGTATCCGTAAAGCTTGCCATTGCGGTTTACGACCGTGTTTACAGAGCAAAGCTTTTTTGCCTTTTCGTCCACCCAATCAAGGTACGGTATTACCTCTGCCTTATAGGGAATGGTGACGTTTATAGCGCAAAATTCACGCTTTTGGAGAAAGGAGGGGAGCTCGTCCTTCGGTATCTCGCAGAGGTCGTATTTATAGCTTTCAAGCGATTCGTGTATCTCCTTTGAAAAGCTGTGGCCGAGCTTTTCACCGATAAGACCGTATCTCATCCAATTCTCCTTTCTATCATTTATTTTAAGTAATCTGTTCCGTATTTTGTGAGCAGAGCATCTGCAACCGTGAAGGCTGCGACCGTTTCTGCTACTACGCAGGCTCTTGGAATTATTGCGGAGTCGTGTCTGCCGCCGATCTCCACCTCGGTCTCCGTTTTATCAATAAAATTAACTGTTTTTTGCTTTTTCAGTATGGATGAGGCGGGCTTCACAGCACAGCGGAACACTATCGGCATACCGTTGCTGATACCGCCGTTGATGCCGCCGTTGTTGTTGGTCTTTGTCATTACCGAGCCGTCAACTATGGTGAATTCGTCGTTCATCTCACTGCCCATCATATCAGCGCAGGAAAAGCCGGCGCCGAATTCCACGCCCTTGACTGCGGGAATGGAGAACATCGCGTGTGAGAGCATACTTTCAAGTGAATCGAACCAAGGCTCGCCCACACCTGCGGGAAGACCTGCGATAGCTGTTTCGATTACGCCGCCAATACTATCGTTCTGAGCCTTTACGTCAAGCATTTTTTGCATCATAAGCCTTTCAGCCTTGGGGTCAAGAACCGAGAATTTCTCGTTCTGCAAAAGCTCGATATCCTTTTTAAAGTCAACGAAATCTCTATCGGTAGCCTCACCGCATCTTTGCATATGCGTTCCGACGTATATGCCTTTTTTGGCAAGTGCTGATTGAACGATAGCACCTGCGGCAACGAGGGCGACTGTCACTCTTCCGGAAAAATGTCCGCCTCCGCGATAGTCCTGATAGCCGTTATACTTGCAATGCGCCGTATAATCTGCGTGACCGGGGCGCGCGACCGAGCCGTAAAGAGTGTAATCACTGCTTTTCGTGTCTCTGTTGGGTATAACGATACAAAGCGGAGTTCCTGTCGTGTGACCGTCAAAAATACCGCTGATTATCCTGTAATCGTCAGTTTCCTTTCTCTGTGTGCAGACCGTTGCCTTTGAACGGCGGCGGTCGAGCTGTTTGTCGATAAATTCATAGTCAATTTCAATGCCGGGTGTGAGTCCGTCGATGACCGCACCGATCGCATCTCCATGGCTTTCGCCGAAAAGGGTTATCTTTAAGGCGGAACCAAAAGTGTTTTTCATTGAATGCCTCCATTGATTTTGGGATCTAAAAGATCCTGTATATTTTCGATAGGCAGTTTTATGAGCCTTGCCTTGCCTATCTCGTCTGCATAAACTATAGTAATAGTATCTCCGTCCGCTTTTTTATCACGGAGAATATATTCATATAATACCTTGGGGTCAAGCTCGTGTTCAACGGGGAGTCCCATTTCGTCAATGATCTTAAAAAGTCTTTCTCTTACGGAAAAAGAACAGACGCAAAGCATACCGAGTGCCACCGCCTCGCCGTGAAGAAGGTCGCTTGTGCTTTCGATCGCGTGACCGACGGTGTGACCGAAGTTAAGTATCTTTCTCTCACCGCTTTCCTTTTCGTCGCGTTCAACGATGCCGCGCTTGATAAGCAGGGAACGAAGGATCACCTTTTCAATATCGTTGAGATACTCGTCGCTTTCAAACATAGCGAAAAGCTCGGGGTCGGAAGTTGTCGCCATTTTTAGAGCTTCTGCAAGTCCTGCGCGGATCTGTCTGATATCAAGTGTCAAAAGATATTCGGGGTCGATAAGCACGCGCTTTGGCTGATAAAATGCGCCAACGGTGTTTTTGTATGCGCCAAGGTCGATGGCGACCTTACCGCCGATGGATGAATCCACCTGGGAGAGAAGGGTGGTGGGAACATTATAAAAATCAACACCCCTCATATATGATGCCGCAACAAAGCCTGCAAGATCTCCGACTACTCCGCCGCCTACAGCAACAACGCAATCCGTTCTTGTGAAGCGGTTTTGAGCCATAAATTCAAGAATTTTATAAAAAATGTCGATATTTTTGCTTTGCTCGCCCTGAGGTATGGTATATATGAATGGATTTTTGCATTTTTCTGCTATACTTTTTGAGTATTCGCGCGGAACTCCGTCATCCGTGACGACAAGGACCCTGCGGGCAAGATTTAAGTATTCATCCGCGCACTTGCCCACGCCACACCCGAGAACGATATCGTATGAATGCTCACCAAGGGACACGTGAATGAGCTTAGCTCCTTGCCCATCATAAATAACGCCGCCCACCGTAGCAGGATAAAGCTGCTTTTGGTATGAGCGGGATATGGATATAGTATTCTTTATGAAATCCGTATAAAAGGGTACAAGTGCGGTATCATTGACAAAAGCTGTGTTTTTGGAGATGACCTCTTCCTCGCGCTTTGCGTCAAAAACGGGCAGAGAATTCTCCGCCTTAAATTCTGCAACTGTTTTTACCGCATCCATTCGCTCGCAAAAAAGCCTTGCCATTTCTTTGTCGATCTCGTTTATTCTTTCACGAGCAGCGCCCAGCTTGTCCACAAAAAGTTCCTCCTTAGTGGTAATTGCACAATTATCAATGATAACTTTTCTCTATTTTACTATTTTTGTTCAAAAAAGTCAATACGTTTTATAAATATATTTTAAAAATTATCATTGACAATTTCGTTTTTGAAGTGTATAATATAGTCGAATAATTTTGAGGCGGTGATGACAATGGACAACAAATTTGCCAGAAAGACAATTAAAGAACGTTTGATTCTCGCGGGAATAGACGAGATCGGAAGCTGCGGCGTTGCGAACTTTTCGCTTCGGCAGGTCGCACTCGCGTGCAACGTTTCCTGCGCTACGCCCTATAACTATTTTAAAAACAAAGAGGGCTTTGTCGTTGAGATAATCCAATATATAAAGCACCAGTGGGCACTTCTCAAGGGTGAGATAAATAAGCTTTACAGGAATGATGAAAAGCAGCTTCTTATCGAGCTTTGCGTTTTCTATATCAAGTTCCTCGTTGGAAATCCCAATTACCGTTCCATCATATTGCTTGACAGCATTGAGGTCGACGATGAGAGCTATACGGATATTGAAAGCGCAAGAAATTTCATTGAGCTTGAGCTTGAGCATTATATGAAGATCAATAACGTCAGCGCAAGGGAAGCAAGAAGAAAAAGTTTCGTTATCCGTGCCATAGTCTTTGAGGCAACCTTATTGCTTGAACGCGGAGACCTTGAGAATACCCCCGAAAACTTCGACTTTATCAGATATTGTATCGCAAAAGAGCTTGCACTCGTTTAATAAATCAAGCCCCCGATTTTTCGGGGGCTTTTTGACTGCTATTTTTGATTTGTTGGGGAGAAGTTACAAAGAAAAGATTTTTCGCTTTTTTGAAAAAAAGCTCGCAAAAAACTTTTATCAGCTTCGCGAATAA
>CALGCW010000251.1 GCA_937884385.1 uncultured Clostridia bacterium
CCCCTCATCCACCATCAAAGATGGTCCCCCTTCCCCTCAGGGGAAGGCTTAGGTTGCATTGATTTGGACGCAGGCTCCTTCCGCCTCGCGGGCTCGGCACCTTCCTCCCGGAGGAAGGCTTAGGTGACATTGCTTTTAAATTGGGCTGTTCATTTTTATTTATCGAAAAGGTTTGCTTCTTTTTCGAATTCGGCAAGTGAGTTTACGTATTTTTCGGGGTTTACGGGGTAGGCGAGTCCGTGGCCGGCTCCCTCGATCGTGACGAGCTTCTTTGGCGCTTTGCACGCGTTGAAGCACTCTACGCTCATACTGTGGGGTACGAAATCGTCATTATCTCCGTGGATGAACACGATGGGAGTTTTTGAACGCGCGACCGCTTCGATCGGGGACGTTTCCTCAAGATCGAAGCCTGCATATATACGTGCGCCAAGCTTAATAAAGGGATATAAGAGGTCTTCGGGAAGCTTCATTTCGCGAACGACCTTTTTTATTATCTTTTTTGCGGAGGAATAGCCGCAATCCGCCATTACGCAGACGACGTTTTCGGGAAGGTCTTCTCCAGACGCCATCATTACCGTTGCGGCACCCATTGAGACACCGCCTATTATGAGAGGGCGATCCTTGCCGAATCTTTCAGTTGCGTATTTTATCCAATCGAGACAATCGCGGCGCTCGTTTATGCCGAAGGAGCATACCTTACCCTCGGACTGACCTGCGCCCCTTTGGTCGATCAGTATCACGCTTCTGCCGAGGGCGAAGCAACGCTCGACGCCGCCCGAAAGGTCGCGCTCTGCATTTCCGCCGTAGCCGTGAAATATGAGCTCAAGTGGGGAGTCGGGGGAGTATTCGTAATAGTAGCCGCGAAGCTTGAGCCCGTCAAACGAGGTTATCTCGACTGATTTTCGGTCCATTGAACGTATGCTGTCGATCCAAGCCCTCATTTGCGGGTAGAAGGACTCGTATATCTCACCGGGTGGGAGATCGTATTCTCCCTTACCGAGTATTTTTTTCTTTGGTGTCTTAAAGACCATAAAATAGCAGATATATGACGTGACGAGAATTATCACGCAGACAATCAGCAATGCCGCGATAACGTAGTAAAGCATTTCGGTACTCCTTTGTTAATTTCTATATGATTTTATCACATTTCTTTTTGGTATACAAGAGAGAATGGGAAGTTATTTTTCAAAAATTGTTGATTATATGAATTTTTTGTAATTTTTTTAATAATTGCTTGATTATTTATTCTGATTGTGCTACAATGAAGTTTAGATTTTTTGGTAGAGGAGGGAAGCATTATGGTTTTTGGAAAGTACGTCAATAAGTACTATTTCAAGCATTTTTTCGCACTGCTGCTTGGTGTGATAGCACTTATTGCCGTTGACTATTTTCAGCTGGAGATACCTGAGTATTACAAATACATCGTATCGGGTCTCGGCAGTGAAAACGGAATGATCAAGGTGGACGGAGTTCTTGTTCCGTTTGATCTTAATTTCTTGCTTGACAAGATCTGCGCTCCCATGATATTCACTATTCTTATTATCGCGGCAGGCAGATTTTTGTGGAGAGTTTGTATGTTCGGTACTGCTATAAAGGTGGAGACCGATCTTCGCGAGAGAATGTTTGATCATTGCAAGGATCTTTCTCAGGAGTATTATCAGGTAAACAAGGTCGGTAATATGATGTCACTGTTTACAAACGATCTCTCGACCATTAACGAGTGCTTCGGTGACGGAACTCTGATGCTCGTTGACGCAGTTGCAATGACGGGTCTTGCTATTTACAAGATGTCAAACCTTGATTCCATGCTTACGCTGCTTGCGTTTCTTCCAATGATCCTTCTTTTTGCTGTTGGCTCCTTCGTTGGTAAGTTTATGACGAAAAAATGGGAAGAGCGACAGGAAAAGTTCTCACAGCTCTCCGATTTCACGCAGGAGAATTTCTCCGGAATTGCAGTTATCAAGGCATTTGTTAAGGAATTCAAGGAGCTTTGGGCATTTAAAAAGCTCAACAAGGAAAATGAGGATGTCAATATTCAATTCACCAGAATATCGACCCTTTTGCACATATCCGTGACGTTTTTCGTTCAATCCGTAATCTGCATTATTCTCGGTTACGGCGGATATCTCGTATATATCGGCAAATTCACGGTTGGTGAGCTTTTGGAATTCAACAGCTATTTCACATCGACCGTTTGGCCTGTAATGGCAATGTCAATGCTTATCGATATGACAAGCCGTGGCAAGGCCTCACTCAAGAGAATTTCAGAGCTTCTCGATGCAAAGCCCGACGTTAAGGATGACGATACGCTTGAGGACGTTGAGTATATCAGAGGTGATATCGAATTCAGAAATCTTGACTTTATGTATCCCGACGGTGACTATAACGTACTTGAAAACGTAAGCTTTAAGATAAATGCGGGTGAAAACGTTGGTATCATCGGTAAGACGGGAAGCGGTAAGACGACGATAGTTGACCTTATCCTTCGAGTATATAACGTACCCGATGGCACGCTCTTTATCGACGGAATAGACGTTAATGATATCCCGATCAAGCGACTTCGCGATTTCTGTGCCTACGTTCCTCAGGACAACTTCCTCTTTAGCGACACTATTGAAAATAATATCGCTTTCTCACGTGATGCATCAAGCTCGGAAGAAGTGGTAAGAGCCGCAAAGCTTTCGGACGTGCACGAAAATATTTCGGAATTCCCCGAAAAGTATGCAACGGTGCTTGGCGAGCGCGGTGTGACCGTTTCCGGCGGACAAAAACAGAGAATCTCAATTGCGCGAGCTCTTATGAAGGAAGCGTCAATTCTTATTCTTGACGACTCAGTAAGTGCGGTTGACACGAAGACTGAAAAGGTCATTATAGACAATCTTCGCGAAAACAGGCGCGGCAGAACGACGATGCTTATTGCGCACCGTATTTCTACGGTCGAAAAAATGGACAAGATAATTTTCGTTGACGAGGGCAAGATCGTAGCCGTCGGTACACACGAGCAGCTTATTGCCGAGTGCCCCGATTACAAGCTTATGGTCGAGCTTCAGAAGCTTGACGAAGAGGGAGGTGAATGATATGTACGAATATTTTCCTCTCTTATTCGTTGGAGGTATGGTAGGACTTTTCAGTGTGATCTTCACCATTGCCTATATGACGATCAAAAACAGCAAGGAAGACATCGGCTTTGACAGAAATATGAAGGACACCGAGATACTGAAGCGCTTGCTTCGTTATGCAAGACCTCACGTGGGTCAGTTCGTTATCGTTGGACTTCTGATGGCGTTTTCTATAGCATACAGCGTGGTCTCACCGCTTCTTATGGGCTTTATTACAAACTTCCTTAAGACCGATTTTGAGATGAAGACGCTTTTGACGTACATTGGAATATATGCTTTCATACTTATAACCTCGCTCGTTTTCCAGTATATTCAGGCTATAATCCTTCAAAAGATAGGTCAGAAGATACTTTCTGCGCTCCGTGAGGACGTATTTACGCATATTGAGAGTCTTTCTCATTCACAGCTCAATCATATGCCCGTCGGTAAGCTCGTCACACGTGTCACGAACGATACCAATGCGATCTCGATGATGTTCACGCAGATATTGACAAATCTTATCAAGAACATCTTCCTCGTTATCGCGATAGTTGTGGCTATGTTTATGCTTAACTATGCACTTACTCTTATGGTGCTTTGCTTTGTTCCGTTCATCTTCTTCTTTACGCTTATATTCAGAAAGTTCTCAAGAAGAGCATTCAGACGCGTAAAGGACGGCACGACGGACATCAACACCTTCCTTTCGGAAAATCTTTCCGGTATCAAGATCATTCAGATATTCAATCAAGAGCAGAGAAAGAAGAGTGAATTCGTTGCCAAGAACAACAAGCTTGGCAAGGCGATGCGCGATCAGATCTTCGTTTTCAGCGTATTCCGCCCAATCATTTATATGCTCTACGTTTCATGCCATCTTTGCCTTTTCTATTTCGCGGCAAAGGGTTATATCAAGGAAGTTGGCTTTATGGGCCTTGTAATCACATCGGACGTTCTCGTTTCGTTCTATTTGTATATACAGACCTTCTTTGACCCCATTCAGAACCTTGCGGATCAGTTCAACCGCTTGCAGAGTGCTTTTGCTTCGGCAGAGAAGATATTCACCATTATGGATATGGTTCCCGAGGTGCAGGACACCGAGGGCGCGATCGAGCTTGAAAGCGTTGAGGGCAATATCGAGTTCAAGAACGTATGGTTTGCATACGAGGGCGAGGAATGGGTGCTTAAGGACGTTTCCTTTAAGATAAAGGCGAGGGACACGGTAGCCTTCGTTGGTTCTACAGGCTCCGGTAAGACAACCATCCTTTCGCTTATTTGCAGGAACTATGACATTCAAAAAGGACAGATACTAATTGACGGAATAGATATCAAGGATATCAAGATATCTTCACTTCGCCGTCACTTCGGTCAGATGCTTCAGGACGTATTCCTTTTCTCGGGCACGATTCGCTCTAATATCGTTCTTCGCGAGGACAGCTTTACCGATGAGGAGATCTTGGCTGCTTGCAAGTACGTTAATGCCGATCACTTCATAGACAAGCTCAAGGACGGACTTGATGAGGAGGTCCGTGAGAGGGGCAACAACTTCTCGGCGGGTCAGCGTCAGCTTCTCTCGTTTGCGAGAACTATCATCCACAAGCCGAGTGTTATGATACTTGACGAGGCAACTGCCAATATAGACACCGAGACCGAGCTCCTTATTCAGGATTCGCTTGAAAAGATGATGAATATAGGCACGATGCTTATAGTTGCACACAGACTTTCAACCATTCAGCACGCGGATAATATCATCGTTCTTTCACACGGTGAGATCATTGAGCAGGGAAATCATTTTGAGCTTCTTGCAAAGCGCGGAAGATATTATGATCTCTATATGCTTCAATATCAGAAGCAGCAGCTTCAGGGAAAATAATGAATTTAAGCCGATAATCGACGGATTATCGGCTTTTTTCTTCTTGACATTGGGTGAAAATGGGGGTATAATTAAAGTATCAACATTACGGAGGTAATTATGAGCTACAAGATTTTTGAGTATGACCCCGCGCTGAAGCCATTTGAGTCGGATATCGAGCTTAGAATGAATAATTATTACCGCAAGAAAAAAGAGCTTGTAGGTGATGACGGAAGGCTCATTGATTTTGCCAACGGACACCATTATTTCGGCTTCCACAAGGTCGAGGGCGGTTGGTTCTACCGCGAGTGGGCACCTGCAGCGCACGAGATGTACCTTATGGGTGATTTCAACGGCTGGAACAGGTGGTCGCACCGTCTTAACAATATCGGGAACGGTATTTTTGAGATATTTATCGAAGGCAGAGAGACCCTTTGGGATGATTGCCGTGTTAAGGTGATAGTTAAGCACTATGACAGATATCTTGAGAGAATACCCTCGTATTGCAAGAGAGTTCTGCAAAATCCTTACGACTACACTTGGTGCGGAGCAGTTGTGGACGAGCCCGAGTACGTTTGGCAGAAGAATAATTTCAAGCCTCAGAAAAAGCTATTTATATATGAAACACACATCGGTATGGCTCAGGAAAAGGAAGCTGTGGGCACTTATAACGAGTTTACCGAGTACACGCTTCCGAGGATAAAGGCGGCGGGATACAATACCATTCAGATAATGGCCATTATGGAGCATCCTTATTACGGCTCGTTTGGTTATCAGGTATCAAATTTCTTTGCCGCATCATCCAAATTCGGCAAATGCAACGATCTTAAGCGTTTGATCGACACGGCTCACCAAATGGGAATTGCTGTGCTTCTTGACGTGGTTCACTCGCACGCGGTCAGCAACACCGCAGAGGGAATTGCAGAGTTTGACGGCACTGTGACCCAGTATTTCCACGAGGGTGCGCGAGGAGATCACCCCGCTTGGGGAACGAAGCTCTTTAATTATGACAAGCCCGAGGTAATTCATTTCCTTCTTTCCAACCTTAAATTCTGGATGGAGGAATACCGCTTTGACGGCTTCCGCTTTGACGGAGTCACCTCGATGCTTTACCGCGATCACGGCCTTGGAACGGCATTTACCGATTACAGTAAGTATTTTTCACTCAACACAGACACGGAGGCTGTGACATATCTTCAGCTTGCGACGGAGCTTATCTACGAGGTCAATCCTAATGCCATTACCATTGCAGAGGATATGTCTGCTATGCCCGGTATGTGTCTTCCTATCAGCGAAGGCGGTATAGGCTTTGATTACAGACTTGCTATGGGCTCGCCCGATATGTGGATACGTCTTACTAAGAACGTGCGCGACGAGGACTGGAGCATGTGGCACATCTGGTGCGAGCTTACCGGACGCCGTCCTCACGAGAAGTATATCGGATATGCAGAATCCCACGATCAGGCGCTTGTTGGAGACAAGACCCTTATATTCCGTCTTTGCGATGCTGCGATGTATACGGATATGGGCAAGTGGTGTCAAAATCACATCATCGACAGGGGTATGGCGCTTCACAAGATGATACGCCTTATCACGATGACGCTTGGCGGTGAAGGATACCTCAACTTTATGGGCAACGAGTTCGGTCATCCCGAGTGGATCGATTTCCCGAGAGAGGGAAACGGTTGGTCGCATTTCTACTGCCGCCGTCAATGGCATCTTGCGGATGACAAAAATCTTAAGTATTCCGATCTTCTCGCATTTGATAATGCGATGCTCAAGCTTGCGAAGGAATACAGGATATTCGAAAAAGAGCCCCATTGGCTGCAGATAGATGATGACAACAAGATAATGATGTTTGAAAGAAACGGGCTTATCTACGTATTCAACTTCAATCCCACGAACGATTTTTGGGGATACAACCTTAAGATGCGCTTCCGCGGTGATTACAAGGTTGTATTCTCGACCGATAGACGCGAGTTTGGCGGTTGGGACAGGGCGAGCGAGACGATGGTTTATTCTACAAATGAATTCAAAGAATTTCCTATCTATCTCCCCGCAAGAACGGCAATCTGCTTGAGAAGAGTTATTAAAAAATAAAAATGAACCGCTTGGCGAGAGCCAAGCGGTTTTTTTTACCAATCGGTATTATCAAATTCTTTCGCGGTTTCCTTGAGCAGGTCGCGGATGGGGAGGTGCTGTGGGCAGACGCTCTCGCAGGCGCCGCACTCAATACAGGTGCCCGCTTTGCCTCCGTTTTGTGTTAGCGACTGATAGTATGCAACGTAGTTCCACGCATTCCATATTTTTTTGCCGTTCATACAGGTGAAGAGGTCGGGAATTGGGATGCCCATCGGGCAGCCGTCTACGCAATAGCGGCAGGAGGTACACTGTATAGTGCCTTGCTCCTTGATTATTTCAAGAACCTTCAGTATTGCCTCGTATTCCTTGGCGTCTATCGGTTCAAAGTCTTTCATATAGCTGATATTATCCTTCATCATCTGCATATCGCCCATACCAGAAAGCACCATAAAGATGCCCTCAAAGCTTGCGGCAAAGCGGATTGCGTAGCTTGCGGGACTCATTTCACCGAGAGAAGAGAATACATCTTTTGCCCGTTGCGGAAGATTGACCAGATGTCCGCCCTTGACGGGCTCCATTACGATAACGGGCTTGCCGTGCTTGCGGCAGACCTCATAGCATTTTCTTGACTCGACCGAGGGGTCGTCATAGTCAGCATAATTGAACTGTATCTGCACGACCTCGACCTCGGGGTGGTCGCAAAGTATCTTATCGAGGAATTCTGCGCTATCGTGGAAGGAAAATCCCACGTGCTTGATCTTTCCCTCTGCTTTAAGCTCCTGTGCTATCTCATAAGCGCGGCAGGACTGATATTTATCGTAATTGCTTTGCTGTTGGCAATGCATAAGATAAAAATCGAAATACTCGACTCCGCAGGCTTCGAGCTGACGCTCAAAGGCGGGACGGATATCTGCCTCGGTTTTAAAGAGGTGTGGGGAGAGCTTATCGGTGAGTATGTATTTATCTCTCGGATAGCGGCTTGTCAAGCATTCCCTTAGTGCGGTCTCGCTTTTGCCCTCAAGATATCCTTGTGCGGTATCAAAATAATTAAATCCGCAGTCGATAAATGCATCTACCATATTTGAAAACTCAACGGTATCTACTTCGCCATCCTTCATCGGAAGGCGCATACAGCCAAAGCCGAAATTCTTTTTTACCTCGGGAAAATAGATATTCATAGAAAACCTCCGATTAATATATTTATTTAATTATATCATACAATTATGAATAAGTCTACACAGTTTTAAAAAATATTGTAGAAAAAAGGTGCTTGACTTCTTATGGCAAAAGTATTATAATTTACGTGGATTATTTACATAGGAGGGTACCGTTATGCCTGCTGAGTTATTTGGTGTCGAACACATCCTTTATTTGATAATAAGCACTGTGATAGGAAGCGCGTTTTTGCTTTTGACGAAGAGATTCGCTCGCAGCGAGAGAGAGCAGAGAACGGCTTTGAAGGTGCTTGCTGCCGCTTTGCTTGTCGCTATTGTGACCAACAGGCTTTCACAGGTCTTCAGATATGGCGAGGCGCGTTGGTATTTGATCATTCCGGACAGCTTTTGCGGTATGACAAGCCTTGTTTTGGCGCTTGCGGTTCTGTTTGGTAAGAAGGATAATAACGTTTTGCATTTTGTTTGGTTGCTTGGACTCTTTGGCGGTGTTTCGAGCAGTATATACGCTTCATACGTGGGGCAGGGACCTACTATATTTTATCTTCCCACCATCTCCGGCTTGGTTCATCACAGTCTTTGCGCAACCTTGGCGGTAGGCATCCTTATGTTCGGTCAAATTGAGATCACGTATAAAAAATGGTATTGTACTTTATTCGGTTTTACCTCTTATCTTACTCTCGGCGCATTTTTGATGCAGGCGTTCGATATGAGTGATGCATATCATATTGCCGAGCCCCTTATTGATGGCACATTCCTGACTGCTTGGGGTATGGCGCCTCTGTATGCTTTGGGATATGCGCTGATCCTTTGGGGAGTAGAAATATACAGGAAAAGAAATAATAAGAGAAATATTGACAATTGCTGAAAAAAGCTGTATAATAAAAAGGATGTAAAAAAGTATTATTAATTTCACAGGAGTAGTTATCTATGAATATGTATCTAGCGCTTGCGCTTTTTGCGCTTACGTATGTGCTTATACTTGCATTCAGTAAGTACCGTACATATATTGCTCTCGGCTCCGGCCTTATTTTCCTCTTATCGGGAATGCTTTCGCTTGGCAACGTTGGCGAGGCGATAGACTTCAACGTTCTTCTTATGATCGCAGGATCTATGGGTCTTGTTCAGCTCTTTATCGACTCCAAGATGCCCGATCTTCTTGCGGAAATACTTATTAAAAAGGTTAAAAACGTTCAAATGGCAGCAGTGGCGCTTGCACTTTTTGCGGGTGTTATCTCTGCTTTTGTTGATAACGTGGCTACGGTCCTTATGATAGCACCGGTCGCTCTCCAAATATGCAAAAAGCTCAATACCAATCCCGTTCCATTTATTATAGGTATTGCGGTTTCCTCGAATCTTCAGGGTGCTGCAACGCTCGTTGGTGACACAACTGCCATTATGCTTGGTGGTGAGGCGGGAATGAGCTTCCTTGATTTCTTCTGGTATGAGGGCAAGCCCAGTATCTTCTTTGCAGTTGAGATAGGTGCTGTTGCAGCTGCAGCGATCCTTGCATTTATCTTCAGAAAAGAAAAGCAGCCCATTCCAAAGCAGGAAACTACCACCAAGGTGACGGATTACGTTCCTACTATCCTTCTCCTCGCAATGCTTGCACTTCTTATCGGTGCTTCATTTATTGAAAACAAGCCTGACATCACCAACGGTCTTATCTGCTGTGTGCTTCTTGTCATCGGTCTTGTTTATAACTATGTCAGAAACAAAACCAAAGAATCCGTTATCGGTCCTCTTAAGGCTATCGACTTTGAGACACTCGGTCTTCTTTTCGGTCTCTTCCTTATGATCGGCGGTATCTCAGAGCAGGGTGTTATTGATGCTGCTGCACAGCTTCTTGCAAAGCTTGGCGGTGGAAATGAGTTCATTCTGTTTACCGTTATCGTTTGGTTCTCGGTGTTTATCTCTGCATTTATCGACAACATTCCTTACGTTGCAACGATGCTTCCTATTATCACAGGACTTGGAATCAACCCCACGCTTCTTTACTTCGGTCTTCTTTCCGGCGCGACGCTCGGCGGAAACTGCACTCCCATCGGTGCTTCTGCTAACATTACGGGTACTGCGATCCTTCGAAAAGAGGGTTATGAGGTCAAGAACAAGGACTTCTTCCGTATCGGTATTCCTTTCACGCTTGCGGCAGTTATTTCCGCTTACGTATATCTTTGGATCGTTTACGGTGTACTTTAATTACCATAATATCAAAAGCACTCGGTCTTCCGAGTGCTTTTTTGTGTTGACAAAAGGGAATATTTGAGGTATAATTATAATAGCAAAATATGCGCAAAGGAGAATAATGATGAAGAGAATAATTTCGCTTGCATTGGTCCTTATTACGGTCCTTGGGCTTTTTTCTTGCTTTGAGCCCATAGATCCGCAGATCTCACAGACCACTACTCAAAGACCGCCCGTTGGCATTGGCAGTTCTACTACGACTACCAATCATTCACACGGAACCGGCACTACTACCACTACGGTAAACGGTGGAGGAAGTACGACAAGACCCTCGACGGGTACTACGACCACCGGTGATATCGGAAGCAATACTCCCATTGAGCCACCTGTGGCGGATACTGACGAGCTTAAGCTTTTTTATGAGCTTTTTGACTACAACAATCACGTGTCGATCCATCTTGACATCAGTGACAGCGAGCTTAAGAAGATACAGCAGGATTATGAAAAGTATTCCTCATTTGGCTCGAAGTCCCCGATCTACAGAATGGCTGACATGTACGTGACGATCACGAAGGCTGACGGCGAGAAGCTTCAGTACGTTATCGAGCAGGTCGGTGTCAGAATGAAGGGAAATACCTCAAGGACTCACTTCTATGACGACAGCAGCGGAATGTACAATCTCATCCATTTCAAGGTCAGCTTTGAGGAGACCTTTGACGATGCGGAATACTACGGCAGCGATGCTCTTGTATGGACTGACGATGCGGCAAGAAAGGCACGAAAAAACAGGACCTTTGCCACACTTTCGAAGATCGATATGAGATGGAACAGAAACGACGATCCTACTTATATCAGAGAGATATACGCTTACGATATCTACAGAGAAAACGGAGTTCTTGCGCCCCACACAAATCTTGCGAGCGTTGATATCGGCGACGATCACGCAGGCGTTTGGGTATTCTATGAGCCCATCGATAAGATCTTCCTTGAAAAGTATCTTCCCGAGGAGGCGCTTGGCGGCGACCTTTACAAGCTCGGTTGGACAAACGAGCCCGCGGATTTCACTAAATTCAGCTCCTACGGCGCTGAGGACGAGGATGCGGGAAAATTCTACGTTTATGACATAAAAACCAACAAAAAAACAAGTGACCATTCATCATTGCGCAATCTTATAAACACTATCAAGTCAAATTCTCTTACAAAGAGCAGCTTTGAGAGTGTCATTGACGTTGAGAGCTTTCTCAATTATGCGGCGGTATCGTATATGATCGGCAATCCCGACGATCTCCGCAATAACTATAACAACAGCTACATCTATTTCCGTGCGGATACGGGAAAAATGATAATCATTCCTTATGATATGGACAGAGGTCTCGGTGTCAATACGTGGAATCCTTACGGTCACGGCATGACGACGGACAGCCCATTCCAGACTTATAACGTATGCGGCGATCAGCGAAACAATATGTTTAAGAAGTCCATCCACCAGGGCGGATTCCTTGTCAACGAGTATATTGATGCGCTCAAGCGCGCGGATGCTTGCTATCTTTTCACAAACGAGGCATTCAAGGAGAGATTTAATATTGCGAAGTCTCTTTACGGAAACGATGCTACGCCTTCAAAGCAATACGGCAACGCTTGGGATTACAATTTCCATTTTGATATCAATGAGACCTGTCCTGCGGATTGGGACAAATGCATGTCCTTTTGCGATTATCTGAATGCGAAGAGAAAGACGATGTATTCTTACCTTGGTATGGACTACACCGAGCCCGACGATCCCGATAACGGAGATGACAGCACAGGCGGTGACACGGGTAATAACAACAATCAGCAAAACCCAGTCAGAGAATGGGATCTCTACCTTCGCGGAAACTTCAACGATAACAACTGGACAAATCAGTCACAGTACAGATTTAAAGCGGTAGGAGACGGCATATACAGCGTTGACGTCTCTTGCCAGAACGAGCTTTTTAAATTCAAGGTCTATAATGAAAAGCAGGGATCGGAAGGAGATGCTGCCTGGTACAACACCGTTGATGAAGAAAGGACGACTGTCTGGTTTGAATATCAGGGCGGACACGCCAACGTTCAGGTCAAGGCGGGAAGCTACACTGTTTACTTTGATACCAATACACAAACGCTCTATATTGTAGAAAAATAAAAAACACCGCCTTCGGTCGGCGTGATACTCTTAACGGAGTATCACGCAGTCAAATCCGTCTTCGACGGGTGAGATCCACCTGCGGTGGATGAAATCGCTTTCGCGATGAAATCCTGCTTCTCAGGGTTTATGATAGACGGATTTGATTTCATCTGAACGAAGTGAAGATTTTACCGTTGCACTGCAATGATTTCATTAAACCAACATAAAAAGAGATAACATTTCGGCTGTAAACCGATTTGTTATCTCTTTCTGTTGTTATTAGAACTTGCTACGCAGAACCTTGTTATTTTCTTTGTTCATAACAAGGTTTTGGACTTAGCCCATAATGAGCTTGTCAGGACAAATGCGATGCTTGCGCTTCACGATGCTTTAAAGCTCTGCGTCAAGAACATCATTCATTATGAAGGCGGTCTTTCTTTTTAGTACCATCTCATTTTTTCGAGAACTGTTATATTATCCACCACAAGGAAGCTTCTTGAGGTGCGAGAATCAAAGCCAACGGTATAGGTATGACCGTCGACGGTTGCTGTGAGCGCGTGAGAGAGCTCTGCGAGTGCGGTATATTCTCCGTATACGTAATTATCGATGACGAGCTCGTTCGTTCTCTTGACTCTGCGGTAAACAATTTTGTGCCCGTTTATGCTATGCTCCAGAAGAGTTCTGGATTTTACTGTGAGGTCGGCTGCTCTCAGCGGAGTGGAGTTGGGGATATCCTGCGCGACGAAAGCTTGGTCGGATGAGGCTTCTTCTGCTGCGGGTGCGGGCTCTTCTGCGGGTAGCTTTTTGAGCTTGCTGTGAGCGTTCAAGCCGCGTTCTATGGAAACTATCATTATTACGTGGAATACTATGTCTATCACGGTATGTACACTGAACACATAGAATACAAGATTGAATACAAGGTCAATGCATACATATGCAAGACCGAAGGCAAGCCAGCCGATCCTCTTTTTTGAAAGGAGGTATGCGAGCAGGAGAAGGGATGCGAGAAGTATTCCGATCGCAAGGAAGATGAAAAAGGCGTTTTCGGGGAGGAATTCCATATCCTCAAAGCCTTCTGTGTAGTATTCGGGCGGATATTTTCCGCACAGCATCATACCAAGGTCAACCGCCGCAAACGGGATCGCTATAGAGAAGATCATATACAGATCTCCGCCTACTGCAAGCATTACTATATTGATCATAGTGAGCACGAACACCCACAAAAGCTCGTTTCTCGCAAGCGTTATTTTGCTTTGGAGAAGCTCTCTGTCGGAGATTCTTGGATCGTTAGTCGTTCTAAATAAGCTCATAGTGTATTCTCCTTTATCTTATACTTTTTTTACTACCTCGCGTGTTGCTTTAACGATGCAATTTGAGGGATAGACCCCGCGAAGGGAAGTGAGTGGATAGACCGAGGTGTTCTTGCCGATCACGGTACCGGGATTTACTACTGCACCGCAGCCAACATCCGCACCGTCGCCGAGAATTCCACCTATTTTGCGAAGCCCAGTCTCATAATCGGTCTCGCCGTGGATGACGATGTTTTTACCGTCGGTCTTGAGGTTTGAGCAGATAGTGCCCGCGCCCGTATGAGCCTTATTTCCAAGGATGGAGTCACCGACGTAATTATAATGCGGCACCTTTGAACCGTTCAGCAGTATTGAATTCTTCATTTCGGTGGAGTTGCCGATCACACAGCCCTCTCCCACTATGACTGCGCCTCTTATGAATGCGCCGGGGCGAACCTCGGTTCCGTGTCCGATGACGGTCGGCCCCTCAATAGTTGCCGTGGGATAGATCTTGACGTCCCTGCCGACAAGGACTCCTTCTTTATAGAGCGTGTAGCCTTCGATGCCTTCGTCGACGAGCTTTTTTGCAAGTGCCTTGATTTTAGGAAGCATTTCCCAGGGGTATTCGGCCTCTTCAAACAGTGAAGCAAGGTGGGGTATCGTGCAATCGAACAGCTCGCGCGTTTTTACCTGTTTAAACATTAGTATGCCCTCCGTCCACTATAGCTTTGACGATGATCTCTGCGAGTTCTCTGCATTTTTGCTCGGTTTCGCTTTCGATCATAACTCGGATAACGGGTTCTGTTCCGCTTTGGCGAAGCAGGGCGCGTCCGTTGCCGCCTATAAGTCTTTCCACCTCGTTAAGGGTGGAGAGGACGTTTTTATCGTTCATTACTGCGTCTTTATTCTTAACGCGAACGTTTTTAGTGAACTGTGGGTAGAGCATCACGTCCTCAACGAGGGCAGAAAGTGTGGTTTTACTGTCACAGATCTCCTCGGTGATCATAATTGCGGTCAAAAGTCCGTCACCTGTGGTCGCGTATTTCTTCATAATTATATGGCCCGATTGTTCGCCGCCGATGGCGTACCCCTTTTCCTGCATACACTCGTATACGAAGCGGTCGCCCACCTTCGTTTGTATGCAACGGATGCCGAGCTTATTAAGGCTTGAAACGAAGCCGCTGTTTGACATTACGGTTGCGACTACGGTATTATCGTTGAGCATTCCGCGATTTTTAAGCCTTTTAGCCAGCAGGTACATAATCTTGTCACCGTCCACCACGTTTCCGTGCTCGTCTACGGCAAGACAACGGTCGGTATCACCGTCGAAGGCAAAACCGACATCGAGGTGCTTTTCTCTTACGAGCTTGATGAGACTTTCAAGGTGGGTAGAGCCGCAATTGAGGTTGACGTTGAGTCCGTCAGGCTCGTCACCGATAACATAAAGCTGTGCGCCGAGTGCGCCGAACACGGCTCTGGCTATTGACCAGGAGGCTCCGTTCGCGCAGTCGAGACCGATGCGGAGCTTTTTATATGAGTTTGAAGCGAGAGAGATCAGATATCCGATGTATCTGTTTCTGCCGCTTACGTAATCGTGGATACAGCCGATCCTTTCGCCAACGGCAAGAGGAAGGTCGTCATCGGTTATTCCGAGAGAGCCGAGATCACCGTCGAGGTATGCTTCGATGAGCGCTGTGGTGTCATCGTCGAGCTTTTCGCCGTAGCGGTTTATTACCTTGATGCCGTTATCGTTGAATGGATTGTGAGAGGCGGTTATCATAATGCCACAGTCAAATCCGTCGGTCCTTGTGATATAGGAAACACTGGGCGTTGTCGTCACGTGAAGAATATATGCGTCTGCTCCGCTTGTGGCGATGCCCGATGCAATGGCGTATTCAAGCATATAGCTTGAGCGTCTTGTGTCTTTTCCAATTACTATTTTGGGGCGCGCGTTCTTTTGACCCGTGCTGGAGTGGTGTAAGCCGTAATACCAGCCGAGAAATCTGCCGACCTTGTATGCGTGAAGGGAAGTAAGGTTGACGTTTGCCTCACCTCTGAAGCCGTCGGTGCCAAAATACTTGTTTTTTAGCGGAACAACGGGAGATGGGGAGATGTCGACGGTATCACGCAAAAGCTCGTCGCAGCTTGTGTCGAAAATATCGGAGAGGAGGAGTATCTTGTCTATCTGGGGGAGAGCTTGATCCATTTCCCATTTTGAAACGGATTGGCGGGAAACACCGAGCAACTCTGCGAGCTTTTCCTGCGAAATGCCCATATTATTTCTGAGCTGAATCAATTTTTGTCCGATGGTCATAAAAATCGTCTCCTTTTTGTTTGAGAATTATAAGATATTATATTTAAAATATGAAAGTCTTATTCTATATAATGTTATACTATAAATATAGCATAAAGTGTAGGTGCTTGCAAGTGCCTATAAACAAAAAAATGCAACCTGCGGTTGCAATTTTGTAATATTCAAGGCGAAAAATTAGTTTTTGAGCGAGAAAATGGGTCGACTGCCGCAAACAAGGGTTGATTTTTGGTTGAGTGAAGAGGGGCTTTGCCTTCGGCAAAATTATTCTGCTCGCCGCTTAAATGCAAGCATTACGCGTTCTTCGCAGAATAAGCGCACTCGCATTCCGCTTGAGTATTGGAGCTTTCGGACTCGAACTCGCGGCATCGACGTCTCAAACCGTAAAAGCCTTGTAAAATAAGGGCTTTCGGGTGATTTTCGGTACTTTTTAGTCTGAAATCACTGCTTTCGTGTGCTCTTACAAGCACTGTTTCCACATAGTCCGAAGCCGTAGATGGTCAAAGGTGTGGTCAAAGCCAATTTTTCCGAGAACTCGCGCACCTAACCGACATAGCAGTTCGTCGTTCTTTCTGCCAATAGTATAGCATGCATTCGAAACGATTTCAAGGTCCCCTGCTCAAAATGCAGAATTTGCGGTGCAGTAGTCAAAGAAAAGACCTTGCGAAAAAAGTTGAATTTGTTTCAAAAAAGGTCTGGACTTCCTCTCACTTCTGTGGTATTGTTGTGTGCTGACAGGAGGTGTAACTCATGAAAAGTATCATAAAGGAATTATGGCGTGGCAACGTCATGCAGCCCGAGGACGGCAGACAGAACACTCCCAGATGCAACAGCTACTGGAATATATCAGCAGACACAACGATGACTTACTCAAAACAATGACAGACGAGCAGAAGGATATCTTCGAAAAGTTCCACGATTGCTGGAGCGAGTACGTAAGCCTCTCGGATGAGGCATTGTTTGAATATGCCTTCAAACTCGGTATGCAGATCGCGCTTGAAGTTCTGTCCGAGTGAGAAATCGTATCTAAATGCCAGAGCAAGGTTGGTATTTCAAGATAGAGCCAAATATCACAAAATACTTACATATATTTACCATGATATTGTTCACAACCACTTGACAATTTCGCCTGGACGAAGTATAATTAAAGTGTTGAATTATTACAAACAAAGGGGATCGTATGGATTTTAGCTATATTTCTACAAAGGAAGAAGCGAAAACACTTGGTGTAACAGAACGTTATATTCAGATGCTTTGTAAAGATGGCAAAATTGAAGGGGCGGTCAAATTTAATGATCAGGGCGTGTGGTTGATTCCTAAAAAAGCAATCATAAAGATGACTGAGTTGAAAACAAATGATTTATGACGAAGCGAAACATTATCAAAGCATATATGTTTCTGACTTAGACGGAACATTGTTTGACAATCGGGGAAAAATATCCAATGAAGGTGCAAGAATTATTAATGCTTTGATCAGAAACGGAATGAATTTTACTGTTGCAACTGCAAAATCGTATAATTCAATTAAAAACGAATTAAATAAGCTTGATCTGAGATTGCCAGTTATAACTTTTGACGGAGCCCATGTTTGCCAGCCTGATGGAAGCACACTGTTGATGCAATCCTTGCCTTTGGAACAAGAATTAAAGGTTGCAAGTGTCTTGGATGCATTAAACGTAAATATTTTGGTTTATAAACTCCAAGAAAACAATACTGGAAAAAGTGTTTTTATGAAAGTTAATAAGGATGACAACTTCATTGAAACATACTTAAAAAAACGCAAAAATGATCGTCGATTGAGTATTGTATCAGATCCCGTCTTCGAAAAGCACTTGCCGACAGCCTTTATTGCAACCATTGGTTCATATGATGATATTCTATACATTTCATCTGTGTTGACAAAACATTGTATTTATAACTTTTACATCAATGCTGATACTTATATTTCAGGAATGTACTGGCTAAAAATTTCTAATGAAAAAGCTAAAAAAAGTTTTGCAATAAAAGAAATAATGAGTATTTTTGGCTTCAAAAGTCTTACAACTTTTGGTGATAGCGAAAATGATATTGATATGCTAATGCAAAGCAATCGAAAAATTGTTGTAAGCAATGCAAGCCCAGCACTTCAAAAAATAGCCGATGAAGTCATAGGAGACAATAATTCAAATTCTGTAGCGTATTATCTAAGAGAAAAGTGGAGGTGTTGATATGGAAACATTAATTAGAGTAAAAAGAGCAATTGCTAAAACCTTAAACATCGATATGTTAAAAATACCTGACAACGCACACCTTCAGTATGATTTGTGTGCGGATTCCTTGGATATACTAATGATTCGTTTAGCAGTAGAGGATGAATTTAACATTACATTCTCGAACCAAGAGTTGAAAAACATGTTAACAATCGAATCAATTTGTAAAACAATTGAAAATCGAGAGGAATGATTGATATGACGGTATTGGAACTGTTAAATTATCATGCTGAAGCGCATAATTCCAAATTGGCACTTGTTGATTCTAAACAGGAAATTACTTATGGGCAATTAACCTTAATCGTTAGAGAAACATCTCGAAAATTAGAAACTTTATTGCATAAAAATGAATGTCTAGTTAGACTAAATGTGGTAAAGGATATTCAGTCTGCAATACTTTTTTTATCTTTATTGGAGATCGGCGTTTCCGTGCTACCAGTATCTGAGGATGATGAGATTAATATGCCATACTCACACACAATATCGCAAGTGAAACTGTCTGCCGAGGATCTAGAATTTGCTTGCTGTGGTAATTACTATTTTATCAATCGAAATGACAATTTCGATTCATCTCTCTTGATTGAAAAAGATATACTATATGGAAAGTATATAAATTCTACCTCTGGTTCTTCTGGAGCAAAGAAATTTTGTGTTAGTGATTGGGACAAAATACTTGTAAATACAGAAGCTGTTTGTTGTGCATATAACATTAACACAGATGTTGTATGGATGTCCTTATTTCCTGCACATATGCACATATATGAGTCTTTTTTGAGAGGACTTTATGTTGGTGGCACAAATATATTGCTAGAAAATACCGATTTATCTCTAATTGCTGACTACATTCAAAAATATGGTGTCACGAACATTCAAGGAACGCCTAATCAATTGATTTCTTTGAATGCAAGAGTTTCACAAAACATAACAATGTCAGTAATCAGCATAGAATGTGCTGGAGGATTGCTAAGCGAGATGGCAGAAACATTACTCAAGCGAAATTTTACGGAAGCGGTCATTTCTAGAGCTTGGGGGAGTTCCGAAACAACTGGAGTATGTATTACTTCTTATTTAGCAAGCAATACATCTTCATTTAACATAGGAAAGATAATAAAACCCTATAAATTCAAACTGAGCAACAGTGAAATTACAACGATGCTGATTAGCGGTGAAGGTATTGTTAAAACCATTTGGGATGCTGGAAAAATTATTCACGTGGAAGAATGGTTTGATACCAAAGATATTATAGAAGTCATTGACGATAACATCATGTTTCGAGGACGTCTTTCGGGGATGATTAAATGTGGCGGAGAAAACATCTATCCAGAAGAAATCGAAGCAATAATCTCAAAGATTAGAGGGGTGCTTGATTGTATCGTATTTGGGATAGATGACCACTTGCGCGGTGAAACTATAGTGGCGTTAATCCAAGTTTCACAAGTTTCATCTATTTCTGAGGAATATATCAAACATGAAGCTCTTAATCACGGACTTAGATTAAATAAGATACCTAAGTTGATGAAATTAGTTCCGTTTGATTTGCCGTATAAACAAAGTGGAAAAAAAGATCGGCAACTAGCGAAAGAAATCTATTTATATAAATAATTTTGGAGGAAAGATATGTCTATGATTTTAAAAAACGGTAAAACAATTATTGATGGCAAACTAAAAAAATCGAATATTGTTTGCGAAGGTGCCTATATAAAGCACGTAAACAGCTTTGATGATTGTTGCTTTGGAGATGTAATTGATTGTACAAATTTGTATGTGTTTCCGGGATTTATTGACTGTCATATTCACGGCGGCGGCGGGGGAGATTCTTGCAACCAGACAATCGAATCATATACAAAAATTGTACAGAGTCAGGTAAAAAACGGAACGACATCAATTGTTCTAACAATTGGAGGAATGTCCGATGAATTTGTTCACGAATCCATAGATTTGACGAAAAGAGTTAATAACTTGGCGGTAGGTGCCAATATTTTAGGCCTACATCTTGAAGGACCTTGGATTAATGCAGAAAAAAGAGCTGCGATACCGAAGGAACATTTGGATGAAATTGGTTCGATAGAACGTGCAAAAGCATTGGTGTGCGGATATGAAAAAGATATTAAAATCATAACACTAGCTCCCGAAATTCCGAATGTTGGAGCAATAATTGAATTTTTAAGGAAGCATAACATCGCTGTAAGTATCGGACATACGGGGGCAAGTTATGATGTTACCATGAACGCGGTCGCCGCTGGTGCAAACAGCTTTACTCATTTGTTTAATGCAAGTACACCTATTGTTGCAAGAGAACCAGGTGTTGTTGGAGCTGCGTTGTGTGCAGATGAGTGTTATTGCGAATTGATAGCAGATGGATATCATGTACACCCCGCAAATATTAGATATGTGTTGAATTCCAAAAAAGATAATATAGTTTTAGTAACAGATGCCATCGAAGTAACTGGTACAGATGCAACTAGTTTTTCTTTGCCTGGTCTCGATAATATTGGTGTTCATGATGGAAGAACATGGGGGCCGAAGGATTCACTTATTGGCAGTATTTTGACTCAACACCAAGCGTTAAAAAATATGATGACTTGGAATATGGATGAATTAGTTGCTATTGTTAAGATGTTAACCGAAAATCCGGCTAAACTTTTGGGAATTTATCCTTCTAAAGGTTGTATAAAGGCTGGAAGTATGGCTGATTTTACCATTATGGATGACAACCTTAATGTTGTTTACACTGTTGTAAACGGAAAAGTATTATATAAAAAGTGAGAAGTTAAAAATGTATAAAATAGGCGTAGTATTAGCGAGCGGTGAACTAATTGCATATCCATGGATAAGTTTAAAAGAAACAATAGACTCAAATCAAAGTACTTATGAGTTTGTTGTTTTTCAGCAAGAGCAATACGAGCGTCTATTCGCAGAAATGAAGCTCGGAGCTTTAGATGGTGTTGTTTTTTCATCTAATGTTTCCAATGATGAGCGCATAAGGAATTTGATTCTGTCCAATCGTGATACTATAGCGCAATTTGTTAAACGCGGAAAAGGTGTTTTGATCTTGTTGCAATATCATTTGGCTAGAAAGAATCAGGCTTTTGATATAATTGATAAAACTATATTTAACGATGAATTGGTTGCAGATAATACCGATAAAAATTCATCAGAAGACGCAGGTTTGTTTGATGTCAGTTTTATCAATGATGTAGGTACCGATGAAGAGCGAGAACAAAATACTGTAGTACAAACTGATGGTAGCTTTGATGAATCAAAAGTATATTGGAATTCGGAGTCTATTCTTTTATCTTATCCTAATCGAATAACTAGTGGAGACATATACTATCAAAGTCAAAATAGTAGATTCGCAAAGTCTTTTGCTCCGGCATATATAAGTCGGTATCCACACGCTTATTTTGTTGCACCTTTTTGTTTGGAGGCAATAAACGATCACAATTCTATACAGCGTAAACCATTATTGATATATTCTCCTAATAACGAGCGAAGAATTGTCATTACAACATTACCTGCCGATCTTCAAGAACATAAATTGCTATTGGAAAATATGATTTCATATATAGCAAGAGGAAGACCAGAAGCAGTTTTATGGAAAGATGATTCGTGTAGTTCTTGTAATGGAACTTGCAACACCGAAGATTATTTGACGAGAGCAAAAATCCATTTTTTTGTAACAAACGAAAAAACAATAGACCGCGATCGTATTAATATTAATCGTTCAAAATATGTTGTTATGTGCGGTGAAACAGCATATAGCTCTTACAGAAGTGTCTCTAAAAAAATCGCCCTCCCCGTAAAAACATCATTGTATAGTATTTCTAGTTTAAGCACAAAAGCTGAAGATTTTCAAAAGAGAATTATTGTAGATGTTCCTGCGGTATCGCAAATTGAGCTTTGGGCGGTACAAGGTTTTAATTACTTATTAGAAAGATTTCCAGACAATGAAAAATTTAACAATAAGTGGGACACTCTTTATGCTACAGAGCAAGTGATCACTTTTGCATCTGAGATTCATCAAGATATTCCTGCCTTTATTTCCGAACAAATAGAGAATTATTTGGCAGAACACAATCGAGATAAAAAAACATTTGACAAAGTAGAGAACGCAACACAATCAGCAAAAAACATATGTAGGTTACTCAATATAAAATCTTTGAACTTTGAATGTAAGCAACCCAAAGATAATATTGTTCATGCTGAAAATGTTAGCATTGATGTTTCTGCAGTTACGCTTTTTGATTTGGCACAGTTAGTTCTCAGTGTTGATGATCCCGGCAAGTTAACACAAATTGATGATATAATTGCCAGATTTGTGACTGAAAGAGATTTTAGAAAAGCAGCTTGGGAAGATGATGTTATGACTACTGCGTGCGTTTTGCGTGCATTGAGAAGAATAGAGGCATGTAATACTATAAATACATCATTAACTAATATTATATGTTCGTGTTATGATAGCGAGAACGATTTGGAATTAACAGTATCATTATCGAAATCCGTGGAACGAGCGAGACAATCTGAATTTAATGCTAGAAAGCAGATGCTTTGTGAAAGAAGCCGGTTTGAGGAACGCTTAAGCGATGCCAATATTTCTATTATGGAGAAGGACAATCTTTTAGCAATTAAAGAATCTGAAATAGTCAAATCCAATGAAATTATATCTGATAAAGAAGACATGATTGAGAGCTTGAAGAACAAACAATTGCGAACTTCAGCATGGTTGATTACTTTGTGCGGAATTTGTATTTTTTCTGTGATTATGTTTATTTCGTACATCATAAAAGCTCAACAAATGGATCAATCTAATTACATTAGCGAATTGGTTGAGTTTTTCATGTCTTGGGGGATAGGCGAAGCTATATTAGGCATATTGTCAATTGTCGTTACAATTATTCTCTTTAGAGTGCTGTATAACAGTGAAATCCGAAAGGCGTTAAGAAAAAGTAAAGCAAAAGGAAAGAGGAAAGATGAAGATAATAGAAATAATACACAAGAAATATAAGAATTACTGTGAAAAAAAAATAAAAAATTCATTCAAGTCTTGTGGCGAGGGTGTAGTAATTGACGAAGGAGTTTCAGTAATTAATCCGGAGAATATTTCAGTGGGAGACTATGTACACTTGAGGCGTGGATGTATGCTATATGCACAGGGTAATACATCTGGCGAGAATAAAGAAAAACAGCCATTTATATCTATCGGAAACAACACACATATTAAAGAGAACGCTGTTTTAAATACATATGGTGGTCATATAGTCCTGGGCGAAAATGTAAACATCGGACAAGGTACCGTATTGTATGGTCAAGGTGGAATTGATATTGGAAATGATTCTGGTATTGCTCCGCTTAGCTTAGTAGTTGCTTCAAATCATACTTACAATCAAGATGGCGTTCCTTTCCGAATGCAAGGAGAAACCAAAAAAGGAATTAAAATTGGATGTAATGTTTGGTGTGCTGGAAAAGTGGTTGTGTGTGATGGCGTTGAAATAGGTGATAATGTGGTCGTGGGGGCTGGATCTGTGGTTAGAAAAAATATTCCTGATAATGCTATTGTTATAGGAAATCCCGCACAGATAGCCTATATACGAGAGTAAATCGGGATACGAAAGAAAACTACACATTTATATCTTTCTTAAAAATGGTTTCACCATCTACGCGGTGTAGAGTTTTATATCCGAGTTATTGCATAGATTTGCATTTTTGAACCTCAAATTTACAGTTTCCTTTTTCAGCATTCCGTGCAAACGGCGCAAAAACGCCCGAAAAGCCTTGAAAATCCAGCCTTTTGTGCTGCTTCGTGTAAAATCGTGATTTCGGATAAATGGTGGAGATACACAGTTCGGATGCAAATGGCAACGTCAACCGTGACCAAAAAGCAAGACCTCATTTTGAGGCCTTGCTTTTTTCTGCATTTGGGAGGCTTATCTATCACGGAAATGAAGTCTCAAATATTGCGCCTCTGTAATCAAAGAAAAGCCTCGGCGAACGTGTCGAAAATCAATGGGTCATTATGACCCACTGATTTTTACACCTCTCCCCTTTGTCCGAAATTCAATTTACAAAGAGTTCCTTGAAAAAAGTCGCAAAATATGGTAAAATAAAAGCATCACAGAAGAAGGAGGTGTTACAATGGCGACGAAAAAATATGAAAGCATGCGCATCATGTCCCTTGAAGGCAGCGTGCTGTATAAGAACGAGGGCTTTACTGCCACCAAGGATGGCAAGCCAGATCCCCAAGCCTTCCGAGGCATTCTCGACGAGAGTCTTGATACCCTAAAGCTTGCGGAGGTGTACGCTCGACACGAGAACGAGATGGGCTATCCCTATCTCGATGGCAAGAAGCGATTCAGCCGTGCCGTTGTGAACCTTTCCTTCAACCGCGCCATCAAGGTATACGAGTCTTACGGCAACCGCTACGTTCTGAATGGATATAAGGTTACCGACGAGGATATGGAAGACCACGTGTGCTTCTGCACCGTAGGCGGTAAGCCGACACTTATCGCCATAGACGTCTCCTACCGAGAGGACAGCAGATATGCCCCCGTGGAAGAACCGCTGCCGGATGCCTTACTCGGCAAGTATTTCAAATACGATGCCGACACACACTCCTATAAGCGAAGCGACAAGGCCATCCCCACAGACGTGACCTGTCAGGAGATCCGTGAACACCTCTATACTCACGGTTTCGACATCGACGGCATCCACTACGTTCGCTACAAAAGAAGCGCGGGGGGAGCCGTGACGGTCGTTGTCATTTCATTGCCGAGCCTCTGTATGCGGATATGATGGCGTGGAGCTCCTGCGACCTCTCTGCCGTTACCGCCTCCGACCAAGCCTCTTGGCAGGCGTATATCGCACTCACACTCAGTAGCATTGAGAGTACCATTAAGCTCCCGAAGAAATCCATCCTCATTATTCGTGACCGAGTCAGCCGTTTTACCGAGAACGTGGTATGCGTCAAGGAAAACGATGCTCACGACCTCAGAGCAGAGGAAGAAGAAACCGAGATCGAAAACGTGATCTGGGACGGCGAGGCTTTGCTGGATGCAAGCGTGTTCTTTGAGAACGGATATAACGACCACGGCATGATGCTTCTGCGTAACCGGTTCTTCAAGACCTGCGCCTTCAATACCAACCTGCAGGACTGGTTCTTTGATAACGATATCGAGTACGTCAGCCAGCTCGCAGGCTATACCACGGCGAGAGATATCAAGGACGTCAAGCTGGTCATCACCGAGAGCAGCGTCAAGTATCTCAAATTCATGCCGAAGGATATGCCCTTCGAGGAAAAGTGCAAGCACTTCCTTGACGCACTCTACGAGGGCAAGAACAATTCCGTATTCGGTGTAGTCAAGGCTGATCACGATGCGCCCTTGATGCACGGAGATATGGCGTACACCAACTATCAGCTCCTCAACACCCTCGGGCTTACCCGTGAAGGTATCGGCAAGCTCCTTGAACCATCCTTCCGCTATCTGCAGGATATGCTGGACAGATCGCCCGTTCTGCGTTATCAGATCAACATGACCACCTACAACGCCACCATTGCGGAAGAAGAACTGCCCGACCTTGCCAAGTACCGTCGGGATACCGTCCTTGATATGACCTGCCGCACACCGCTGTTTGAGCAGACCGAGTTCTACAAATCCTTCCGAAGCGATACCACAAAGTATTTCAAGAGAAGGCTGAAGAAAGGACGAGTTGCCGTCTGCGGTAATTATCAGGTGCTGTTCGGAAATGCTTACGAATTCCTTGTGGCGCTCACCGACGAGAGCTACGAGCCGACCTTCTCCTATTCTCTTGAAGATGGACAGGTATGCACCACGGGCTTTGCTCACGGCGATACCGTGCTCTGCGCCCGAAGCCCTCACATCACCATGGGCAACCTCTACCTTGCAAAGAACGTGCATTGCTATGACCTTCTGCGGTACTTCAATCTCACGCCCAACATCATTTGCGTGAATGCAATTGAAAGCAATATCCAACAAAGGCTCAACGGTTGCGATTACGACTCCGACTCCATGCTCGTCACCAATAACGAATGGATCGTAAACGGTGTGGTCAACGCATACGATATTCTCAAAGTCCCCGTATGCAAGGCAGAGCCTGTCGGCAAGACCGATTACGTCAACACTCCGAGAAGCCTTGCCAAGCTCGACCAGACCATCGCAAAGAATAAGATCGGAGAGATCGTCAACCTCTCCCAGTTCCTCAACTGTTTACTTTGGGATGCCTACGTGACAGGAGAGAGCGAATACCATCCCTTGGATATCTACCGTGACATCTGCGTCCTCGCCGTCATGTCGGGCATGGAGATCGATAAGGCAAAGCGTTTGTATTCTGCCGATTCCACCAAGGTGCTCTCACGCCTGCGCCATTACCGAAGAAACTTCAAAGCGAAGCACGGCGGCAATCTCCCAGCCTTCTACAAGTTTATCGTGGGAGATGAGAGCGCCGACGTTGGTGAAAATACGGTAAGCCTTGAAGCTTCGATGGCATTCGTTCACGATGCCGTGGCAAGCCATACCGGCAGAGCCGCCTACACCAAAACCATTCCGCTCTCCGAGCTCTTCGAGTTGGATGCCACCGATGCAGGCGCAAACGATACCCACAAGAAGCAGAATATTATCAAAGCAGTCACAGAGGCTCACACCAAGATCACGGCGATGCAAACTGCCATGAAGGACGCCGATGATGACGAGAAGATCATCCTCTGCGATGAGGCAAACGAGGTCTATCAAGCCTGCCTCAAAATCGTCTCCAAGAACGTGGTCAACGACCATATCCTCTGCATGCTTCTCTCGGAGATCGACCATCCCGACAAATCGAAATACGATATCAAGTCGGCGCGGTATCTGCTCTTCGCAAGCCTGCTCTACGAGGACAACCGCAGGCTTCTTTCCAAGATCAAAACTGTCGAGGGCTTCCAGCCTTATGACCTCGTCAGAGTCGATCCCGAAAGCGTTCCCGAAGGATACCGCACGGAAGATATCTACGGTTTTCCTCACGGACATCTGCTGATCAAATAACAAAAACAACACCTATGAGTGTCGAGAAAAAATCTCGGCACTCCTTTTTTATTCTCAACGAAAGGAGGTAGATTCAATGAAGCAGTCGATGTATAAGAACCGAGATGAGCTTCCCATGTTCCTCACCGTAATGGAAGTGGCAGGCCTTCTCGGCATCTCCCGTGCCAGTGCCTACGAGCTGGTGCGCGAGGACAATTTCCCCAAGCTCAAGATCGTTCAGGGGCGAACCATCATCCCCCGTGACAGACTCCTCGAGTGGCTCGATGAGCAGACGAGATACAACAGAGTTTGATACGGTGAACGCAACAGTAAGTGAACCGCATACCGCTGAAATGGGGGCTTTTCGCCCCCTTATTTTTTTAGCAGGATAAAGCCATGTCTGATTGCCATGGCAGACCACATCGCACGGCAACGCCGAGCGAAGAAAAAGCACGGTGTAACAAGGCTTTTTGCAGATTGATGACGAATCGCAAGAAAACAGCCTTCATGTCTGCTGTGTGCCAAAATCAGGGGCTGTCAGTCTGATACCCCCAAAAATACAAGGCGTTGCAACGCAGTTTTGGATGTCTGCTTGCGGCGCCTTTCAAAATTTTATGAAAAACACAAGGTGAAACCACATGAGTAATAACAATCAAAATTTCGAATCCCGAGGCGTGAGCCTCACCCCTGCCCAGTGGGAACGTTGCGACCGTCTCACTGATGAATACGGCAAAAAGTCTCGCAATTCCTTCATCCGTGAAGCAGTGGATTTCTATTGTGCATGGCTGGAAAAGGAGCATATGGAACGCTTCCTTCTGCCTTCTCTGGAATCGGTAATGGACTCCAAGATCAAGGACAGCGAGGGGCGCATCCGAAACGTTGAGTTCAAAATGGCAACTCAGATCGCCGAGCTCACTCTGCTTCTCGCCGAGCAGTTGGATTATTCCGACGAGGATCTGGACCGCCTTCGTGCCGATGCCATCCGTCATTTGAAGGAACCCAACGGCTCCTTCCGCTACTGATTACGAGGTG
>CALGCW010000252.1 GCA_937884385.1 uncultured Clostridia bacterium
GCGAGGACAGGAAAACCTTTCAATGCCATCCGAGCTACAAAACGATCGGCTCGGCGGTGGGGCTGAGCAAGAACACCGTGAAAAAACACATCGACGGACTGGTCGCAAAGCAGCTCATCACCACCGAACCAACCAGCGTGATCACGAAGAAAGGACAAAAGCATAACGGCACCTTGCTCTATACCATCCGCCCGATTCAAGAGGCGGTGGAGCATCGTTACCAACAGCAGCTCGCACACTTTGAAGCGGAAATGTACCGCCAAAAAGTGCTGAAAAAACTGGAGAATTTCGACCGAAATCAAGGGTCGAAAATCAAGCAGGAGAAAGCATAGGTGGCGTGACCGCCACCTATGCACCTCACATCGGACGGCAACGCCGACCGAAAAAGCCCGTGTTTACGGCATTTGTGAGCGTTTGAAATGCGAAAAAACATCGGTGCCAAAGTAGGGGTCGTAAATACGGGTTTGGTGTAATTCCAGGAGCGCACAACATCAAAAAACGCGATGAATAAAGGCTTTTCTACGGCGCTGTGCCGTGGTGTATTACGAAAAACGGAGGTAAATATGGAATCGAAAGAGAAAATACGAGTCAGCCTGTTTCTAGACAGAGATTTGGTGGAAACGGCAGACAAAATCATGAAAGAGCGCGGTTACCGTTCGCGTAATGAGTTTTATTCGGTACTGCTGAATGATGCAATTGCAGATGAGGTGACCGACAAACACAAGGAAATCCTCGGTGAGAAATTCGCCGAAGCGATGACAGAATACGTAGAAGAAATTAAGAGAGCGGTATCCAAAGGTCTGTATCGCTATGCGGTTCACCAAGAGATCATCTCAAGAATGATGGCAGAGCACTACGGTTACAGCTACACGGACGTGCACGATATGATGTGGGAGGCGTGCAAAAATGTTCGCCGACTGCGCGGTAAGGTTCCGCTGGAACAGATCCTTGCCGGCTACTACACAAAGAATCAAATCGAAACTATTCTGCCGACAGAAGATGAAGAAGATTTCTAAAGTCGCTGGATATTCGAAAAGAGTTGTGGTATGTTGTTGTGCTGACAAGGAAAGGAGGTAACAAAATGGCAAACAGAAGACCTGCGGGCGACGGAATGGTTCGTCAGAAGAAGCGCGGTCAATGGGAAGGGCGTATCACCGTCGGTCACAAGAGCGACGGCAAGCCGATCTTCCGTTACGTCTACGGCAAGACGCAAAAGGAGACTCTTGAAAAATTCGATGATTGCTACAGCGAGTTGACCGGGATCAATGAGCGCGACATATTCGTGTATGCCTTTCGTCTTGGGATGAGGATCGCGATTGAAGTTCTGTCGCCCGACAAGGATTAAAGAGGTGGCAATATGACAGGTTGTGTTACGCTTCGCAAAGATATTTATTACGTTCGGCTGACTTACTACGATAAAAATCATCAGCGGAAAGAGAAATGGGTCAGCACAGGTCTTTCGGGTCGTGGAGCAAAGCAGAAGGCAACGGCGATGATAGACAAGCTGATCGATCAGTACAGCTGTCTTGAAACCAATGCTCACCCGACAAAAATGGCGGAATATCTGCTTATGTGGAAAGAGATCCGCAGAACTGAGGTCGCCGAGTCGACTTTTGACAGCTGGAATACAACTGCGACAGGCACCGGAACCTCGTATGCGAATGGAGCCTCTGTAACGAATCTATCTTCAACAAAAAATTAAATTTATTTAAAAGGAAAATCGTAATGGAAAACGAAAAAGATAAAGATAATGTTAAAGATGATGCTGTTAAATTATTTTATTATAGTGATATTTTATAATGAAATTTTTAGAATTAAGAGTGTTGTTTTCGTTTATCCAGTTATTTCTATATAAGATGTTGT
>CALGCW010000253.1 GCA_937884385.1 uncultured Clostridia bacterium
GGCAGTAGTCGGAGCCATTCTTACAGGAGTTTGCATCTATTTTACAAGCAGTGTTGCTTCAGCGATAATCTCGTTGGTATGTGCATTGTTAGGTGGCTGGATAGGAAAATCCATACCGAAAACAGATAAATAAATTCTTATTTATCAGACATTAACTGTCCTATACTCTAAAAACCCTTGATATTACTGGGGTTTTCGCCTGTTACAAACTCAACTGTTATGTATTTTCCCTTGTTTTTGCCCTTATGAGCGAAAATAAGGGAAACTTTTTATATCTAACCGCTAACCACCTTATCGAGCAGTCTTGCGGAAGTACGCTTCGCCTCTCTTGTAGAGTGAGCGTAGACATTCATCGTGGTACTGACATCAGAGTGACCTAAAAGCTCCTGCACATCCTTCGGCGCTGCTCCGTTTGAGAGCAGATTACTTGTGAATGTGTGACGCAGTTGGTGGAAATGAAACCCGTCGAGGCCTTCTACCTTTTTGCTTGCTCTCTTGCACATAATACCGATCGTGCTTGGCGATTCATACGCTCCGTCAGGTCTTAAGCATACAAAGGAAATTTCCTTGTATCCCTCGGGAACCTTCTCGTTTCTCGGTAGCGTATAGACCTCATAGTATGTACGGTCTTTCTCCTTAACCTCAATGTAGTAGTTGAGGCAGAATAGTTCTCCGTATTTGAATCGGTTTTTGTGCTGTTCAAGCTTTGCTGTTCGCAGAATCTCTGCCAGGGTGTCACAGAAGTCCACCGTGCGGACTTTCCTGCGTTTGGTAGCCCCTATCTCGGTTTTGTGCCTTGCGTTGTTGTAGCGCATACTGCGGCGTACCGTAAGGTACTGCTTTTCAAGATTTACGTCTTGCCAAGTCAGTCCGCAGACCTCGCCAATGCGAAGTCCTGTGTAGTATGCGATCTGTATGGGGAGCAGTGCGGGGTTATCCTTCGCTTTCAGAAAATCCTCAAGCTTCAGATACATTTCGTGAGTCAGCGTCGGTATGGTAGCAACGTCTCCGTTATCATCCGAGAACAATTCGTAATCATCCTTTTTCCCGCGCCATACAACGTACTGCATCGGATTAAAGGAAATCATACGCTTGGGAAATACTGCAAAGCGGAACGCTCCTTGCAGAACGGCGGAGAACAATCGCAAGTAGCCCTTGCTGAGTGCTTTCGCTGTCGTGCCGTCCGGATTTACTCCGCCGAAGCTGAGCTGATCCATGAACGCCTGCAGATGGTCGGCTGTCACACTTTTCAGTTTTCGGTTGCTGATGGGAAATTGCTTGATGCGGTTGACGGTGCCTTGATAGGACATTACCGTACCGTTGCTTAAGTTTCCGGGCTTCAGTTCTTCCTCTACCCACATATCCAGCAGCATACCCACCGTTGCGTTTTCGGATTTCGCTACGAATTTCTTTGCCTCGTAGTCTTCCATTGCTTTACGGAGCAGAGCTTCGGTTTCGCTCTTGCTTTCCGTACCTGCGAACTCTCGCTGTACCTGTCTGCCGCTTTCATCTTCTACATAAAAGCGGTAATACCACTTCTTGCCTTTTTTTCTTACAGAACCTTTTGCCATATAAAACTCCTTTCCTTTGGCAAACGGAACTGTTGCAATTGTGTACTTATATTATACCATTTTTCGGGCAAAATTGCAACAGTTCCGGGCCCTTTTTCACCGTTATTTCACAGTTTTTGAGCCATTATCTTACGGCTTTTACACTGTCAATATCTCTCAGATCAATGCCTTCATTGAGCTTCAAAAAATCGTTCAATGCATCAATTCTGATGAGATGCTTACGGCCAACGTAAAGGATCGGGAGCTTTTTGGCTTTCACGAGATCCCGCATCGTATTTCTTCCGATGCCGGTATATTCAGCGGCCTCTTCGACCTTTAATGCGATTTTAACTGTCATTGATAGTTTCCTCCTATTTGTAATTGCCTCCATTTCTGCCGGAGGCGGGCAATCTAAAATACATCATAAAATTCTCCTTACGGGCGGTGACGGATGCCACCGCCCTGTGTTAATCTGTCCCTGTTTCCATATATATCAGTCCCGCATATTAGGGGACGTTGTGTTCAATTTGAAAAATTCCTTCTTAAATATAAAAAATAGTGGTGAGGTTACTTGGTTTTCTTCTTGGGCTTTGCTTCTGCTAAATAGATTCTTGTTACCTTGTAACGATGATGACCAAGATTTTCGCTAACAATCTTGTCCGCTTTTCCGGGCTTTTCTTTCGATACTTCTTCGTGAGTTTTCTGTGCGTAGCTGTGCCGAAGTCCGTGCCAGGAGATGGTGGCGTGTCTTTTCTTCTTGCCTTCTTCTACGATCTTGTCACGATCCTTGACCATAAACTTCTCTCTGTTGTAGCTCATCCAGTTCTGTAGAGATCGTTTTGCGTCCAAAACACCGTG
>CALGCW010000254.1 GCA_937884385.1 uncultured Clostridia bacterium
TTATTAGATAGAGGTTTATGGAAACGTTTTGTGAATCAGTTTCGTGAACAGATCGACGGAGAGAATTACGGCTGGAGAGGCGAATACTGGGGAAAGATGATGCGCGGCGCGTCTTTTGTATGCGCGTATCTTGGAGATGAGGAGCTTTACAAAAAGCTTGGCATCAATCTTACCTGCGCACCTGTTTACGAGACCAAAAAGCTTTACCACGGCTAAATCCAATTTGAAAGGAGCATCTCTATGGGAACAGTTTACGATTATATTACTTGGCGTGGCGATCTCAGCTTTCGGGCTGCTCCTTTTTGCGAGGTCGACAGTCTTATTCTTTCTATGTTCGCCTATTTGGATATGCAAGATATCGTCCCCGCACCCGGCGAGGAGGGCGAGCTCAGCGTTTGGGCGGCATCCAAGGCATTCTTGGAACGCTATCCCGACCCCAAAAAGAGCAAAATGGGCGTTCTTATTCCCAAGGACATCGTCAAAATGATGCGCGCAATGCGTTCAACCAAGCGCTTTGGAACGCTTAAAATGTCGGGGTATGTGAATTTGATAGACCCCGAAACCGAGCTGCAATTCTCAGCCGTCACCTTTCTTATGGCAGACGGAACTGCCATTGTGACCTACCGAGGCACAGACGATACCTTGGTGGGCTGGAAAGAGGATATGAATATGTGCTTTTTGCCGGTCGTTCCTGCGCAGGTCAAGGCGGTCGAATACTTGAAAAACGTTGCAAAAGAGCATAAGGGCAAGCTCATTCTCACAGGGCATAGCAAGGGCGGCAATTTGGCGGTTTATGCCGCGGTGCATAGTGATGCCGCTATTCGGGAGCGCATTACGGCGGTTTACAGTAACGACGGACCCGGATTTGGAAAAAACATTCTCGACGATCCCGACTATCGGGAGATCCGCCCACGCATTTGCAACCTCGTTCCGCAATCCTCAGTCGTTGGAATGCTGCTTGAACACGACGAAAACTTTACGGTTGTAAAAAGCCGTCAAAAATCGGGCTTTTTGCAGCACAACGGACTTTCGTGGGAGATCTTAGGCAATTCCTTTGTGCATCTTAAGGACGTCACATCCGATAGCCGCAAGCTTGACAGAACGGTCAACCAATGGATTCGCGATATGACTCCCGAGCAAAGAGAAGAGTTTGCCGAGGCGGTCTATCAGCTTTTCTCGGTCGACGGTGCGCAAACATTGACCGATCTCGTTGCCGCACGCAAAAAATGGTTTTCTCACACAAAAAGTCTTGACCCCAAGGTGCACGAGACTATACAAAAAATGCTCTCCGAGCTTATCGGCATCAACAAGATCAGCAAAATCAAGGATGTTTTTCGCAGAAGCGCCAGGGAAGCGGAAGCAGAAGAATAAAAAAGAACGACTTCTCACAAGTCGTTCTTTTTTGCTTTTGTTTTCGTTTTTTTCTTAAAAATTTTTTTTAGTTCAATTTTGTGTTCGTGACTTTTCATAAATGATATTATGCGAAGTTACTATCCGGAAAAAGGGAATTTTCTTCTTTTCTTCTTTTCCTCCCACTATCATTACAATCTCTCCTTTGGGTTCGTGAGCAGTAAAGTGTTCTATCAGTTCGCTAAGTGAGCCCCGTACACACTCTTCGTGTATTTTTGAAATCTCGCGACAGACTGCTGCAGGTCTTTCACTGCCAAAAGCCTCTGCAAACTGTGTCAGTGTTTTTACTACGCGATATGGTGATTCATAGAAAATCATTGTTCTGCTCTCTTCTTTTAACGAAGCAATCTTTGTGGCACGTCCCTTTTTTTGTGGTAGAAAACCCTCAAAACAGAATCTGTCGCAGGGTAGGGCTGAATCTACAAGTGCCCGAACAACAGCTGTTGCTCCCGGCAAACACTCTACATCTACTCCGCAGCTAACGCATTGACGTACCAGCATAAAACCCGGATCGGAAATAGCCGGAGTTCCTGCATCGCTTATCAAGGCTATAGATTCACCGCTCAAAATGCGTTCTGCTATGTGAGAAACTGTTTCGTGTTCGTTAAATTTATGATGTGACTGTAGTGGCTTCTTTATATCAAAATGCTTTAACAGAATACCGCTGGTGCGGGTATCTTCTGCCAGAATAAGGTCAACTTCTTTCAGTATTCTGATTGCCCTTAATGTTATATCTTCCAGATTTCCTACCGGGGTAGGTACCAAGTATAATTTTCCTGCCATTACTCAAATTATTATCAGAGAGCAAAAATAAACAAAAAAATTCTCAATCATTCTATTTTTCCACCTTATTAAAGGGTAATCTGATTTTATTCATAACAGAGTTCGGTTTTTAATCTATTTGTACTATCTTTACGCATTGCATACAAGAATTATTAAGTAAGTCTATATGAAGAAAGTATTGAAAATATCAGGTATAGTATATTTGCTGCTCTTCTTTGCAGCAATCTTCTTGTTCTATAAGTTAGTAGTTCCATATCAGATGGCATTTAAAGAGCAAGCAGGTTTCTTTATGGCAACATCGTCATATATAGCTCAATATTTGCAAAAACCGGCCATTTTATCGGAACTTTTGGGCGATTTTCTTACTCAGTTGTTCTGCCTGAAAACTTATTATGCAGTAATTCCTGTTTTGTTGCTTGTCTTAGTGTGGTTGGGTTTTGCGTTGACCATTAAGAGGGTGACAAAAAACAGTTCAGCTTTTATATCTGCATTGTTACCGGTCGCAGTAGAGGCGGCACTTCTTGTCTATATGAATTATCCGCTATCTTCCACTATATCGCTTCTTGTTGCAGTATGGTCAGCATATCTGGTTACAGGTTTGCAGAATAATTGGGGTAAAAAGATTCTGCTTGCAATTTTGGTACCCCTACTATATCTGCTTATAGGTGGGCATACGCTGACGTTTAT
>CALGCW010000255.1 GCA_937884385.1 uncultured Clostridia bacterium
GGCGGACAGTCAATCAAGACACGATAGACGTCACCACAATCTCATTATGCTTGGCTTGGCGAAAGACGGAGATTATGAAAGTCTTAAAGAATATCTTGAAAGTCTCGTAGAGGATGATAACAAGGTATGGGGCGAAACAAGATACTGTGAGAATACCACGATAAATATGATTTTGACCATGTATAAAAGACGGGCAAAAGAAAACGGTATCTCCGTAAAGATCTCCGCCAAAGCAAGTAATAACCTTGCAATTCCTCCGCAGGATCTCGTTATTGTAATTGCCAATCTCTTTGAAAATGCGATCAATGCAACCGCAAAACTGAAAGGTAAAGGCAAAAATATTGATATTCAAATTAAGGACAACCCCGAACGGTTGCTTATTAAGATAGACAATCCGTGCAGGGCAAATCTGAGCTTTGATGAAACGCTCTACGGCATCGGTATTCGCTCGGTGATCACCACCACAAATAAGTATGAAGGTATGTACGATTTTACCGCCGAGGATGGTGTGTTTTCTGCCAAAATCATCCTAAATTTGAGGTAAAAATTACAATCTACGCCAAATCAGATACATTCTACGACAAACTCCCCACATCGGGGAGTTTTTTTATTATAATATCCTTGGATTTTATTATCATTTATCGAGGAGAAACGTTTTATGAAAAAGATTCTTTCCTTTTTATTTATAACAATGATGTTGCTCAGCTTTTTTACGGGATGTTCTACTGAAAATGAGATTCCCGATGTTGTAAAAAACACGAATGGCGGCGAAAAGTGGGAAACTAAAATTGATTACGCAAGTAACGATAATTGGCTTGCGAAAAACGATACGGGCAAATACGTTGACGTTATCTATTTCTATCCTACTACATTCAATAAAGCAAGCGAGGAGGCCCCTGACATTTCGGATATTGACGATGCCGGGATGCGCGCGCAGGCGCAGGTCGAATTGAAGCTACAAGCGAGTGTATTTGAGGAGGATTGCAACGTTTATGCGCCTTATTACAGACAGATAAGCGCACCTTATGCGCTGACTCTCAGTGATAAAGAGGCAGACGATCTTCTTCGCTATTCCGCATCGCAGGATCCCTCAAGGGCACTTGATTATTACTTTGAGCATTACAATAACGGAAAGCCCTTTATACTTGCAGGTCATTCGCAGGGTTCTCAGATTTTGACTATGATCCTCTCCGACTATATGAAGGCTCATCCAGAATATTACGATAGAATGATCGCGGCATATGTGATCGGATATTCCGTAACCGAAGATTATATGAAGGCAAATCCTCATTTGAAGTTTGCAGAGGGTGCTGACGACACGGGCGTTATCATTTCCTATAACACCGAAGGTCCCGGAAATAAAGACCAGCATAACGCCGTTGTAGTAGAGGGTGCGATATCCATCAATCCTCTAAGCTGGAAAAGAGATGAAACCTATGCCTCCGTTTCGGAAAACAAAGGCACTCTTATTGCGGTAGGGGAGCTTGCGGAAGGTATGGCTGATGCAAGAGTCGATCTTGAACGCGGAGTAGTTGTTTGCGAAAGCGTAGATCCCGCTGTTTATGGTATTCCCGAGGCGGCACACGCTTTGTTCGGCTCGGAGAGCTTCCATAACTGCGATTACGGACTTTATTATATGAATCTTCGTGAAAATGTAAAAGTGAGAATAACAGCGTTTAATCAATAAGGAGGCACTTAATTTTGAACGAAAAGAAGTATACACCGGATGGCTATCTGATCGTATCGGAAATGGATACTTGTCCATTGTGGGAAAAGGATACCATTCCTTGTAAATCCGGATGTAATAACCGTTGCTTTTTCTGCAGGTTTGGCGAATTTCGCACACCCGAGTATATAAGATATGCCGAAGAAATGCCGCGAGGCGAACCACTGCATAGTGTTTGTCGTAACGAGAAAAACAGAAAATCCGCCTCGGATACTTAATTGAGGTGGTAAATTGGAACAATTAGATTTCTCAAACAGTAATATTGACCTTACCTGTGAGGATGTTGGCGCTTTTCTGACATCTGTCGGAGTGGAAAAGCGCGAGGCTCTGCGAATCAAGCTCACCCTTGAAGAAATCCTACTCGATTACCAAGCAAAGTTTGGTAAAGAAGCGACCTTTAATGTCAGATGTGTGAAACGCCTTCTGACGATCAAGGTTGAGTTAATCGTTGCAGGTCGGGTTTACAACCCTCTTGAAAAAGACGAGGAAGAAAACGCCATAAACGGTATTTTAGCAGGCATCGGTCTTGCTCCCTCATACGGATACCGAAACGGAAAAAATCATATCATCTTCATCCCCAAGAAAAAACCGTTATCAAGCACGGTTAAAATGGGTGTGGCAATAGGACTTGCCATTATTGCCGGAATACTCCTTAATCTTTTGCCCGAAGGAATCAGAGTGGGTGCTAACGAATACGTGCTGACTCCCGTGACCGATGCGTTTATGGGGCTTATCTCGGCGGTATCTGTTCCTCTGATTTTCTTGTCCATCCTTGGTAGCATCTGCTCGATGGGCAACATGGAAACTCTCGGTAAGATCGGCAGCAAGACCATTAAAGTTATTCTTTTGTATATGACGGTAATAAGTGTCTTTATGACGGCACTTGGAAGTCTATTCTTTCACGTACAGTGGGGCGGCGGTGGCACATCCGGCTTCTCACAGGTTCTCAATTTGATTTATAACATCATTCCGTCAAATCTGTTTGAACCCTTTGTAACGGGAAACACTCTGCAACTGATCTTTATTTCCATTATAGTCGGACTTGCAATGCTCGTACTTTCATCAAGAGTAAGCAGCGTTTTCAAACTTGTTGAACAGTTTGGCGCCATTGCTCAAACGATTATGTCGGGGCTGTCCTCTATGCTGCCGATTCTGATATTCGTTCTCTTTACGGGAATGATATCCGGCGGAGAGTTCGGCATACTGCTTGAATCGTGGAAGATTATTGCGGTATTCCTACTGTTGATTACGATTTACTTCGCACTAACAGTTTTGTACATTGCGTTAAGGAAAAAAGTATCGCCGCGCTTGCTGTTGAGAAAAACATGGGAAACGCTTGCGATTTGCCTTACTACCGCATCCTCGGCTGCTGCATTCCAAAAAAATATTCGTGATTCAAACAAGAAGCTTGGCATTCACAAACGACTCGCGGAATTTGGAGCATCCTTGGGACAAGTGTTGTTCAGCCCTGCTGATGTTGCCATTCTCATTGCAATGGAGGTTGGGTTTGCGGAAATGTATGGCATTGCGATCACACCACAGTTTTTAATCATTGCGTTGATCACGAACCTACTTTTGTCATTTTCCATTCCTCCCGTACCCGGAGGCTCTGTGATGGGATACACTATTGCATTCACACAGCTTGGTATTCCTTTGGAGGTTATGGGTGTTGTTCTTGCCTTGGATGTGATCATTGATTTTCCGGCAACAGCGTGCAACATTTCGGGATGGCAGCTTACAATGATTGAGGTTGCTGACTCGCTCGATATGCTCGATAAAGAAACACTTCGTAAAGAAAAATGAGGTGATAAATTGGAACAATATAATTTTTCAAACAGCAATATTGACCTCGCTTGTGAGGAAGTCGGAAAGTTTCTC
>CALGCW010000256.1 GCA_937884385.1 uncultured Clostridia bacterium
GGGATTGGAGCTTCAAAATCGATAAAATGCGAGCATTTTATCGAAAATTTACGCAGAATATGCACAAACCCAAGCGACAAAAGTTTTGCGGAGCTTTTTCAAAAGCGACCTCTCCACAAGCAAACTAACTTTCCCGATAAATCCCAATTTAGCATCCAAAATCATTATTTCAAAAAGCACCTGCCAAATTAGCAAGTGCTTTTCATGTGACCCCACACAATCGTGTGTCGAGAAATATAGAACCCTGTGTTCAGGGCGGTGCCCTATTGCTATCTTTACTGCTCCCAACGTCCGACACACCTTGAGGGACAAGTCAACCTGAAGGCGGCGGGAGGTCTGCAAACCAATACCAAATTTATTTCGGGCTCCTTTAATCAAGTGTAGGTTCAATCAACCCGACATCACGGGATGCGCAGGATTTTTTCAATAATTAATCGTTGCCCTGAGCGTCGTAATCGATCTCAGAAGCAAGATGCTCGTCGAAATAGTCGGCAACCTTGTTATACTCATCATCGTCGTCGATGGTGATGAGCATTTCCTCACCGTTCTCAACGATCACCTTAACGATACCGTACTCGCAGAACGTCTTGTCGGCATCGGCAGCCTCAACGATCGCGAAATACTGAACGCCGTCCATCTCCACCTCGTCGATAAGCTCGAATTCGATGACCTTGCCATCCTCGTCAACGAGTGTTATAAATTCTCTCTCTGTATTGTTCGTATCCATTTTTGATCTCCTTAAAAATATTGTAATACTATTTTACTCGATTTATACGTTTTTGTCAATAGATTAATAATCAAAATCCAAAATTTGCTCAAGTATCGAATTGCTGACCTCAAACCCTCTCTCGTTCAGCGCAACGCGGTCATCATTCCTCGCAAAATAGCCTATTTTATCGAATTTTTCGACCGCAGAACCGTATTTTTCATCAAAATTCACTCCAAAACGCACGTAAAACTCGCTTTTTGAAATACCCTGTTGCGTGCGAAGACCAAGCATAAGAAATTCAAATTCCCTTTCTCTTACAGATATCTCCTGCTCACAAAGAAGCCACCTGCCCGAAAGATATGCGTCCATATCTTGGGTGTTTTCACTCCTCTTTCCCAAAAAATCGGAATGTGCGGCAATGCCAAGACCAAGATATTCGTCAAGAGCCCAATATTTTGAATTGTGCCTACTCTCCCTGCCCACTCTTGCAAAATTGCTTATCTCATAGTGGCAGTACCCTGCCTCTCTCATCGCTCCAACAACAAGCTCATACATTTCTGCCGCCGTGTCATCGTCAGCAAGATCATATTTTTCTCTCATTCTGTAAAGCGGAGTTCCCTCTTCAAGCTGAAGTGAATATATCGAGACGTGCTCGGGCGAAAGCTCGCAAAGCGCACGAACAGAGCAAGCAAGACTGTCCGCCGTCTGTGAGGGTATTCCGAGCATAAGATCAACGCTTATGTTGTCAAAGCCTGCATCGCGCGCGGCAAAAAATGTGCACCTTGCATCCTCAAACGAATGCCGCCTGCCAATGAGCTTCAGCTCGGTGTCAATGGCACTTTGAATACCTATCGATAACCTGTTCACATCGATCTTTTTCAAATCCGCAAAATATTCAAGTACACCGTAGGGGACGGCGCCCTCGACGTTCCGTCCGATCATCGGATTACACTCCAATGTTATCTCCACATCCCCGTCAAGGGCAAAGCTCTCACGCACAGCGCTTAATATTCTGCCCACCTGCCCGGCAGAAAGAAGACTTGGGGTTCCGCCTCCAAAATACACCGTATCCACGGTATATTCCTTAGTTCCCCTCGCAGCTATCTCACGGCATAGCGCATCGATATATCGCTCGCGTTCATCACCGCTTCTGCCAACGAACGAGCAAAAATCGCAGTAAAGACACTTGCTCCTGCAAAACGGAATATGTATGTAAAGCCCCAATTTGCTTGGGGCTTTTGAATTTTTATTCATCATATCAGTCATTGTCATCAAGCTTGAGGACCGCCATAAACGCCTCAGGAGAAACCTGAACGCTTCCGAGCTGACGCATCTTCTTCTTACCTTCCTTCTGCTTTTCAAGCAGCTTCTTCTTACGGGTAATGTCACCGCCATAGCACTTTGCAAGCACGTCCTTGCGCATTGCCTTAACAGTCTCACGCGCTATGATCTTTGAGCCTATCGCCGCCTGGATCGGCACTTCAAAAAGCTGGCGCGGAATGTTTTCCTTCAGCTTTTCGGCAATTCTGCGTGCGCGTCCGTAAGCCTTCTCCTCGTGAACGATGAACGAAAGCGCATCCACCTGCTCGCCGTTAAGAAGGAAATCAAGCTTAACAAGATCACTCTTGTTGTACTCTGCAAGCTCATAGTCAAGGGAGGCATATCCGCGCGAGCGACTCTTAAGCGCATCAAAGAAATCGTAAATGATCTCGTTGAGTGGCAATTTATAGTGAAGCTCAACTCGCGTAGTGTCAATGTACTTCATATCAATAAATATTCCGCGTCTGTCCTGGCAAAGATCCATAAGACCGCCAACATATTCCGTTGGCGTAATGATCGAAGCCTTGACAAGGGGCTCGTAAGCAGCCTCTATCTCGTCGGGCGTCGGGTAGTTTGAGGGATTGTCCACTCGCACCTCCTCGCCGTTGCGCTTCATTACCTTATAGATAACGCTTGGCGCAGTGGTTATGAGGTCAAGGTTAAATTCTCTTTCAAGTCGCTCCTCAATGATCTCCATATGGAGAAGTCCAAGGAAGCCGCAACGGAAGCCAAAGCCGAGAGCAATTGAGGTCTCGGGCTCAAACGCGAGCGCCGCATCGTTTAGCTGAAGCTTTTCAAGCGCGTCGCGAAGATCGCCGTAGCGAGAACCGTCCGCAGGATATATTCCGGCGTAAACCATCGGCTGTGCCGCCTTAAATCCGGGAAGAGCCTCACTTGTGGGATTGTCCACGTGCGTGATGGTATCACCTATGCGCGTGTCGCCAACGCTTTTGATAGAAGCGGTAAAATAGCCGACCTCACCCGAGTGAAGCACACCCGTGCTCTTGAGCCCAAACGGCTCCATCGTTCCAATATCGACCACCTCATAGACCTGACCGGCGCTCATCATCTTTATCTTGTCACCTATTTTTATCGAGCCGTCGATTATCTTAACGTAAACCACAACGCCAAGATAGGAGTCATAGTACGAGTCAAAAAGCAAAGCCTTAAGGGGCGCATCCTCGTCACCGTCGGGCGCGGGAATAAGCTCAACCACAGCCTTCAGCACGTCATCAATATTGAGACCTGTTTTCGCGGAAACAGCAGGACATTCCTGCGCCTCAATACCGATGATATCTTCAATTTCATCCCTGCAGCGCTGAATATCCGCGCTGGGAAGGTCGATTTTATTAATAACGGGAACTATCTCAAGATCAGCATCTACCGCAAGATACGCATTTGCAAGAGTCTGCGCCTCAATACCCTGCGTCGCATCCACAACGAGAAGCGCACCCTCACACGCGTTGAGGGAACGGGAAACCTCATAGTTGAAGTCCACGTGACCGGGAGTGTCGATAAGGTTGAGCACGTATTGCTCGCCATCGGGCGCAGTATAGTCAAGCTTAACCGCACGCGCCTTGATGGTAATTCCTCTCTCGCGCTCAAGCTCCATGTTGTCGAGCACCTGCTCTTCCATCTCACGCTTCGTAAGAGTCTGCGTTGCCTCAAGGATCCTGTCGGCAAGCGTGCTCTTTCCGTGGTCAATGTGAGCAATTATTGAAAAGTTCCTGATGTGTTTCTGTCTTTCGTTCATTTTTATGTCCTTAAATAATTAATTTAATATGTTAGCACTGCACCAATATGCTGTTTTGCCCCGCTTTTTCAAAAGCGGGCGCTCCACGCGCAGTGGCGCGGGTACGGGGCGCGTAGCTCCGTATTCGGCATTTCTTTTTGCAAAGCTTTTTCTTTGTGCCTGTTTTGGCAAAGAAAAAGCGGATAAAAGCTCTCACCAATAAAAACAAGAAGCAATTTTAAATTGTATTAATTAAGCCGTTCATTTCATCAACGGTTTTTATCGACTTCGCGGTCATTTCCACCCAAGCAGGACGAAATCCGCTTTTTATAGCATTGCGAACCGATTTTACGTTACACCAAGCAGCACAGTAAAACGGCACTTTCCCACGATTTAAAATCTCAACGGCAAGTCTACTGGTAAGGACGGATGCAATTCCCTGTCTGCGATATTCAGTCAATACGTCAACACCGATCTGCCACATACTGTCGCAATCGGCAGAGCAACCTGCAAGTCCAACGAGTTTGTCACCGTCATATGCACCCACGCCAAGCACATCAAGGTGCTTTCTATCATTGCAAAGTGCATTTGACCACTCGGGCAAATATAGATCTGCAAAATCCTCTCGTGTTAATATTCTTATTTCATAGGGAATGACGTTTTCAGCGGCATGTGAGTACAAAACATCTACGTCAGGAAGAAAATATTCCGCCATAAAACAAATTTTCTGTCCTTGTTCCATCAGAGCCTCATTCAAAACGTGCATATTTGGAGTTTCAAAGCAGTGCTCCATTGGATAAGTGCTTATATATTTTTCAGTGATCTCGCGAAATTCGGGCAACACTGATGCTACGATGTTGTTGCCATAGGTGACAAGTTGGCAGGAAAATGGAAGTTTTAAATATTTTCTTGCCCCATCATTCTCTTTTGACAGAACGATAACGTTTTCACTTTTTTTAAAGTCCTCTACCTTGGCACATAAATCTATTGCGGATTGCTCCATCGCAATTTTCAAAATATCTTTATTTGTCAAAAAATCACGCTCCAACCAAACAATTATTCATCAAACTCCAAATAATCGAACACCTTATAGATATCGCCTGCGCCCATAACGACGAGGATATCATCCGGTGCAAGAAGCTCGCTGATCTCTCGCGCGATATTCTCAAAGCCGGAGACGTACTCCGCCTTCTCCCCAATGCGAATAGCAAGGGTTTTTCCGCTAATGCCGAGATCATCCGTCTCGCGTGCGGGATAGATATCCGCAATAAAGACCCTGTCAACCGAGTCAAAGCTCTGCGCAAAATCATTCATCAGCGTATACGTTCTTGTATAGGTATGCGGCTGGAAAATGCAGTAAAGTCGCTCACTTGCGCGCTTTGCAACACCGTCGAGAGTTGTTGCAGCCTCGGTGGGATGATGACCGTAGTCATCAAAAACGAGCGCGCCGTTAACCTTGCCCTTGTATTCCATTCTGCGCTTTGCACCCTTAAATGCGGCAAGACCGCGTGCGATTTTTTCGGGCTCAAGACCTGCAAGGTCGCCCGCAACGAGAGCCGCAAGCGCATTGTATACGTTATGCTCACCCGTGACAGAGAGACGAACGTGACAAAGGAATTCCCCCTGCTTCATAACGTCAAAATCCGCAAATCCCTGCGGATATCTTATGTTGATGGCGGTATAATCCGCACTTGTGGACCTAACACCAAACGTGATCACCCGTCCGCTGTATCCGTTGATCACTTTCGGAATATATTCATTGTCAATATTCACGATCAGAGTTCCGTCGCTACCCGTAATGGAAGCAAATTTCGAATAAGACTCACAAATCTGCTCCATATTTTTAAAATAGTCAACGTGATCCATCTCAATATTAAGTATTATCGCGGTGGAAGGATTAAAATCAAGGAAGCTGTCCATATATTCGCACGCCTCGAAGATAAAATTCTCACTCTCGCCTATTCGGTAAGCACCGTCCATCGCATCAAGCTCCGCACCCGAAAGAACGGTGGGATCTGCCCCGCCTTCCATAAAAACTGTCGCGCACATGGAGGTGCAAGTGCTTTTTCCGTGCATGCCCGAAACACCGATGCGATTTTTGTATTCAAGCATAATATAGCCGAGGTAATCCGCACGCGAAATACAGGGTATTCCCATCTCAAGAGCCTTCACGTATTCTGGATTGTCGGGTGAGATGGCAACGGTATAGACCGCGGCGTCATAATTTTCTATGTTTTCGGCATCGTGGGAATAAAAGACCTCTATTCCACGCGCTCTGAGGGACTCAGTAAGCGCAGTTTTCTCCCTGTCCGAGCCGCCTACACGATATCCGCGAATGTGCGAGATATGGGCAAGGGACGACATATTTATTCCGCCAATTCCTATAAAATAAATGCTTTTTTTATCCTTAAGCATCAAAGAAATCTCTTTTGCTCCAAAGTGAGTATTGGGTGTTGACATAGTCGATCCTTTCAATAAAAACGGAATTATATTCACATATTCAAAAAAAATTCATAATTAGTTCTTAATTTTCTAACCTTTAATTTGAATAAAAGTCATAAATTAGGTGTAAAATGAGCATATGTGTCACAATGTTGATAGCAAGGAGTGAAATCTATGAAAATCACAGACATCAAAATCAGAAAGGTCTTCACAGAAGGCCCTATGAAAGCCATTGCCTCGGTGACTTTCGATCACCAGCTCGTGGTTCACGACATCAAGGTTATCAATGCGAGGGACAAATATTTTATCGTCATGCCCAGCCGTAAAAACCCCGACGATACTTACCGTGACATCGTTCACCCTATCAACGCAGATTTCAGAGCAACTCTTGAATCTGCCGTTAAGGCTGCATACGACGCAGAGCTCATAGCTCTTGCAAACGCTATGGATGACGAAACCGTGTAATTATTTACACAGTTGACTGCCACACCGCTTGGTGTGGCAGTTTTTCTATTTTTTGATTACGTTGTGATACCTTCCGTGGGAGAGCAAAAAACCGCCGTCACCGATCGATAGATTTCCAAACGATCCGTCAAGCATTCCGGAAAGAGAACCGGGGTTGAACAGCGCGAGCCGTCTGTCCACACCGCGCACGCTTCCCTTTTCAATATATTCAAGAGTGGGCACGTGGGTGTGCCCGAAAAGCACTATATCCGCACCAAGCCGTGCCGCTTCTCTGCAAATCTCACTGTATCCGTGCTTTACCGAATACGCGTGCCCGTGCGTCATAAACACCTTGTATCCGCCGATATCGACGAGCCTGTATATGGGCATTTCCTCTCCAACAGGGGAAATATATCCCATTCCGTCCCAATTTCCGCGCACCGCATAGACGATTATATTGTCGTATTCGCGGCAGGCAAAAAGGTCGGCAAGACCGTCGCCCAGATATATCAGCGTCAGCACCTCTCCTTTGCGAAGAAGTCGCTGCCTGTATTCAATAAGCTCGTTGAGCCTCGTCACCCTTCCGTGAGTGTCCGAAACTATCAGAACGTCGCGCGTCATTTTATGCTCTGTTATATCTTTGCGCAGCCTTTGCTATAGTTGGATCCGTGGCAATAGGCTGGCAAGCCTTGGGCGCAGAAAGGGTAATTGCATTGTGAGCAACAGTAAGGGTAAGCTTATCCTTTATCCTCTCTATTTCACCGTCCACGCAAATATCTGTCGGGCGGTCAAAGATAAGATCAACTCTTTCACATTTTTTGTACACAAATACCTGCGGTACATTCTGTGCAGTAAGGTGGGTTCCCGCCTTATAATGACCAATAAGAGCAATAAGCTCCGCAAGAGTCACTTTTCTGACAACACAGCAGTCGATTATGCCGTCGTCAAATCTTGCCGCAGGCGCGGAGTGATAGCCTCCGCCATAAAATGAGCCGTTAGCGAAAACGCATATTTGATGCGTGTTTCCCTTGTGAGAAACGCCGTCAAAATACACCTTGCCATGAACGAGCGCTGTTCCGAGCTGAGTGATCTTCTGCACGATACCGGCAGTATACGCAAGCTTGCTTGGAATGAATACGCTCCTCCTGTTAAGAGCCGCCTGCTTTGCTATTTCGCAGTCAAATCCTATGTTTATAAGATTTATTGCATATTTTTTGTTATACTTCAAAAGGTCGACTTTTCTCGTTTCTCCGTCGAGCTGAGCATCAATATCAAAGAACTTTTCAGAGTGCTCAAAATTTTTCACAAAGTCATTTCCCGTTCCCATTGGGATGATAGCAAGCTCTGCATTGTCAAAGCCGATCATACCGGAGGCAACCTCTTTGATCGTTCCGTCTCCACCGCAAGCATAAAACCTTACGGTATCAGAAGAACTCTTACAGGTCTCTTTAACGAAATCGGTGGCATCCGCCATCCTTTCGGTTATATGAATATCGTAATCCACCTTGCGGCGATCGCACACCTTGTGTATCTCGTCTATAAGCTGATGGAATATAGTTCCCTTTCCGGCAGCAGGATTCATAATGAAAATATGTTTCATAATAAGTACCTCTTTTTCTTCATTATCATAAAAATAATTTTCGCCGATTATAATTTTAACACAATATCGCCCTTCTGTCAACATTTTTATTTTTCAACATATCTATACATATAGAAACATTTTGTTAATAATGTGAATAATTTGGAGGTATTTTATGAATTTTAACCGAGAAGCACTCACAAAATTACTCGCCCTTGACGATGAAAGCTTAAAAAAGGTCCTCTCCGAGATAGCGCGCGAGGCAGGAGTAGACCAGTCAAGCTTTAACATTCGCGGCACAGATATTTCAAAGCTTCGAAGCGTGCTGTCCATCGCCTCTAACGATGATATCGCCGCCTTTCTCTCACAGTTTGGCAAAGGAGGAAATTTAAATGGATGAAGTAAATGCAAGCGCAAAAACAGGCGCAGATCTCTCCTCAATACTCAGCTCATTGCTTTCAAATCCCGATGCCATCTCGAAAGTAAACGGTATAATCTCACAGTATACGAGCTCCGATGGAGAAAATAAGGACACCTCGGAAACAGCACCCTCTGAGTCGGCAGAGCCCGCCTCGGAAACAAAGATTCCCGACCTGCTCTCCCTGATATCAAGCTCCGCGCCCACACAGAACAAGGAGCAAACGGCACTTTTGCTTGCCATCCGTCCCTATCTATCACCGCACCGACGGGAGCTGATCGACGGGTTTATCAGAATGAGCAGGCTCACCGACATAATAAAGAAGCTTACGTAGGAGGAAGTATGTATTATAGTAAAAGCAACTCGGCAACGGTAAATGTGCCGCGAAATTACAGTGGAAACACCTTTCGCATATCGGACGGGGACGAACCCCCTGTCGATATCAACCCGAATCTCGAAGAACGAGACGAAAGCAGAGAAAATGCCGTCCGTCAAGCAGAAGCAGAAGAAAAAATGCACGATGCTCCGTCATTTTCCCTGCTCTCCTCTATCCTCTCAGGCATCTCCATCGAGGACGTACTCCTGCTCGGACTCATTCTCGTCATACACCAGGAAAACCCCAACGATTCAATACTTATCTTCTTGCTCATCCTTCTCCTAGCGAAATAACTCCACCACTGCACTTCAAATTTTGATTTATAGGGGAGTTACTTTGTTTAAAAAGGGTCGCTTTTCGAGAAAAGCTCCGCAAAAGCTTTAATCAGCTTCGCG
>CALGCW010000257.1 GCA_937884385.1 uncultured Clostridia bacterium
TTGTCGAATTATGCTTGTTAAACGACGTTTTTACTTTTCCACTTGCAATTCCCGAAAAGATCATGCAAGCGAAGATTGCAAGCATAAACCAAAGATAATCTTGTAAATACATTTTTCACTCCTTTATTCAACCGCCTTGAGCGATTCTGCCATATTGACTTTATTGATTTGCCGCTTCATAAAGTAATTTACAATCACGGCAAACAGAATTGAGAAAGCAAAGGCAAGCAGATAACTCAAAGGTGTAACTGTATCGTTAAAGGTAATCATATCAATCTTTACCATACTCATAACGGTCATATGGAATAGCTTGCCGAGGGGTAATCCAAGTATGCTTGCAATAACCGAGAGTATAAGATTTTCCTTCAGCACGTAGCTTTCGGTTTCCTTCGGATAAAAGCCGAGAACCTGAACGGTGGCGATCTCGCGGCGGCGTTCTGCAATATTGATGTTCGTCAGATTGAAGATGACGATAAACGCAAGTGCCCCCGAAAATGCAACGATCAGCCAAATGATATAGTTAAGGCAATCAAGTGCGCCGGTCACGTTTCTCTCAAACGTAGCAAGCTGTGTAACACTTGTTATGCCGTTGATCTCGGTCAGCTGCTTTGCGACTTCTTCATTATCAACTGAGGTTTTAATAAAAGCCGTATTGCTTGACCATTCACCAAACAGACCCCCATAGGTTTCATCGGAAAGGATAACGTAATCGTAGATCTGATTATCAAATACACCAGCCACCTTAACCGTGCCTGTTTTCATATCAGCATCACGGATTTCAAAGGTATCTCCCGCCGAAAGCGAAAGCTTTTCGGCAATCTTGGGGCTGATCAATACCTCGCCCTTTGCAGGAAGTGTCATGGCTTCTCCGTCCTTCAAAAAGCTCCAATATTCCGTAATTTGCTCGGCATTGTCAAAGCTCAACAGATGTACCGAGGACATTGATTTGTCCGCATTCAGATCCACGTAATCGAGTCTTACGTCGAGATAACGGTCAATTTCTTCGATACCATCAAGGCTTTCCTTTACAGCAGCTCCGTCATCATCACCATAGCTCGCCTCAATATCATATTTCTGTATCTGATTGAATTGAATCTCTCCTACGTCAATCATCGAATCGCGAACACCAAATGCTGTAACAAGAAGTCCCGCACAGCAACCGATACCCACGAGCATCATCACCATTCTTCGCTTGTAAAGGAACATATTCCGCACGGTGATCTTACGCAGGAAGGAGAGTCTGTTCCAAAGGGGCTTGATGCGCTCTAAAAGAACACGCTTACCAACCTTGCCTGCTCGTGGACGGATAAGGCTCGCAGGAACCTCCGCAAGCTCGTGGCGGCAGGAAATATAGGTCGTTCCAAGAATACTGATAAGCGAGATCGCAAGCGTCAGAATGGCAAGTGAACCGCTAAACAGATATATAATGGGAGCAAAGTTGTAAATTTCATTGTAGGCGAGCCAAAAGATTTTCGGCAATGCCCAAGTGCAAACAAAGTATCCAATACCCCAACCAACAACGGTAGCGATGGCGGCGTAAAGTAAGTACTTGCTCATAATTGCGCCCTTACTAAAGCCCATTGCCTTGAGCGTACCGATCTGCGTTCTTTCCTCATCGACCATACGGGACATCGTGGTAACGCAAACGAGTATGGCAATGGCAATAAAGAAGATCGGGAATATATTGGCAACGCTTCCGATGATCGCAGTATCGTTTTCAAAGCTCACATATCCTGCGTTCTCGTTTCTCGTCAGCACGTATGAGGAAGGTGCTTCCAAACCAAGTGCTTCTGCCATTTCGGGTGTCAAATGATTCTCGGCGAGGAGCTTTTCATAGCGTTCCTTTACAGCTTCTTCCGCAAGCGCGGTGATTTCTACCTCGTGCTTATCGATCAACTCGTCGTATTCCTCGCTGTAAATTTCTGCACTCTCGTCGAGTATTAAATTGATTTCGGTATATACTTCACCCGAAAATGCTTCTTCAGGTGCATAGATGAATGTGCTGACCGTTCCGCTTCCAATGGTGGTCGTTCCTCGGTCAAGTCCGAGATATAACGGAGAGTTACACAGACCGACAATAGTAAATTCGGTCACTTCAAGCTGTGACTTTACGCCTTCATCATTTTCATCGGCAACGGTAAAGGTCTTACCAATGTCATCCTCAGTATATTGGTCTACATCAGCAAGGCATTCGTTGGGAGAGGTCGGCATACGACCTGCTTCCAAGGATATCAAATTCGTTTTTTCCGTCAGCGCGTGGAGCTTAAAGGGGCTTACCTTATCATCGAAGCGTACAAGTGCGTCCACACTGTACGATCCTTCTGCGGCTTCTACTCCGTCAATGCTTTCAAATTTCCCGACATCCGCTTTATCAAATCCAATGGTCGAGAACAATCGAAAATCGTAAAATTTCTGATCGGCAAGGTAGCTCTCACCCGTATTGAGCATCGCATCGGTCGTAATCTTCAAGCCTGCAAAAAAGCCTGCGCTGAGTGCGACGATCAAAAGGATCGCCATAAATCTTGTAAAGTAGGTGCGTATGGTACGCCCTGTCATTTTGAATATTGCTTTCATGCGATTACCACTCGATCTCGTCAATAGGAGTAACGTTCTCGTTCAACTCGTTGGAAATGATCTTACCACTCTTAATTCGGATAATACGGTCTGCCATAGGCGCGATTGCCTGATTGTGCGTAATGATAATGACCGTCATACCTCTTTCACGGCTTAGATCGTAAAGAAGTTTTAAGACCGCCTTGCCGGTTACATAATCAAGAGCACCCGTAGGCTCGTCGCAAAGAAGCAAGCGCGGATTCTTGGCAACAGCACGTGCTATCGCCACTCTCTGCTGCTCACCGCCTGAAAGCTGCGCAGGAAAATTGTTTTCTCGCTCAGCAAGTCCTACCATTGCGAGAGCTTCCTTTGCGGGAATCGGTTCTTTACAAAGCTGTGCGGCAATTTCGACGTTTTCAAGCGCGGTAAGGTTAGGAATCAGATTGTAGAACTGAAATACAAAGCCCACGTCATGACGTCGGTATTCCACAAGTTCCTTCTTGGAAAGTGCAGAAATGTCCCTTCCGTCAAAATAAATCTGTCCGCTCGTGATGGTATCCATACCTCCGAGCATATTGAGAAGCGTCGTTTTGCCTGCTCCCGAAGAACCGAGCAAAATGCAAAACTCCCCCTTGTTTATTTCAAAGCTCGCCTCGGACAAAGCGTTGATCTGCGCCGTACCGCTTCCGTAGCTTTTTGTTACATTTTCAAATTCTATGTAGTGATTATCCATCTTACACTCCTTATCGTTACATCTTGCCACAAGATTTTACGTATTCATTCAAAACCTAAAATAAACTAACCTATAATATTTTAAAAAGGCTCACAGACAGATTGTTTGTGAGCAGCATGTGGTTTTACTCGATAGGC
>CALGCW010000258.1 GCA_937884385.1 uncultured Clostridia bacterium
GGCGTTCATTATATTCTGAAATCTGATCTCGTCAAGCGGAGTCTCGTACTGCTTGCCGATTATGTATGAGAGATCATCAAGCGTCAAAGAGCTTTCGTCTCCCGAGTTAGCTATGGCGAGTCTGTCAAGATATGCCACGCTGTTGCCGAAATAGCAGGCAAGACTCTCGCCACACCAATTTACGTCATCATTGCTGTCGGTGTCTATACGATAGTCGATGTAATGAACATATTCGTGGGAAAGGGCGTAAATACTTTCTGCCTCAATGCGAGTATTGCTACCGTCCGGGATAAACCAGCCGCTTACGTCAGATCCGCTTGCAAGCTTATCGCTAAGCTCGGTCATATAAACGGGAACAATCTTGGTGTCGGAAAAATTGAACTTTTCTCTTATGATCTTGAGCTCTCCGTCAAGGTAGCTGAGAAAATCGAGCATAGAGGAAAGGTTGAAGAACGGATCGTCCGCAACGCTTTGCTCTGTACGCTGACAGCTTCCTTGATAATCGGAGTCGAGGTATATGTCTAAATAAGCGGTCTTTATCTTTAGAGGGCAGTTCCCACCACCGTAAGCAAAGCGGCATTTTGTCGGGATAAGAGATAATCCGTTTGTATCGGCGTAGGTGTCGAGAGCCTGAAGAAATGATTCTTCTCCCGAATAAATGTCATTCATTGTGTTTAAGAGTTGAGAGGATAGCGACTTGACCGCTTTTATTTGTTCCTCCGAGGCGTATCCGTCGGTAAAGCTCGGATAGAGCAGATTCAGATGCTCAGGTGATGACTGTAGCACGTCAATGCTCGGCTCAAGAGGCTCATCTCCGCATTGAAACAGCTCCCGTGCCATCTTGTTCGAAAGCGCATAAAGATAGCCGTAATTTGTATATTCACCCCATATTGCTTGGAGAGTGAGGTTTATTTGAATGTCGCTCTCGGTTCGCGAGAAATCGATATACACGGATCGGTCGTCTCCGACAGCGCGACTTTCAATATCTTTCAGGACGAAAAAATTCAGATTTTTTGCTTCTATGCCATTTGTGTTTAACTTATCGCATATTTTTTGCTGAGCCACGATGAACTGCACGCGTTCTTCATTGGTAACTTTAGAAGAAAAATGAAAAACGTTGTCATTCAAAAGAGCAACGTCAAGAGCCTCGTCCACGAGCCAACCACTTCCGCACAGGTCGTTAATTCGTGAATGCTCCTTGTGGTATTCAATCACTGTTTCTAATTCGGATTCGGCGGGGGAGGAGGGCTCAGGCGCCGTATCGTCCGTGCTATTGTCAGGGCTGTTATCCGTGCTGCAAGCGACCGCCGATAGCAATATGAATAGACAAAGTAATATTATAAATATTCTTTTCATTGGGAGTTCTCCTTTAGGGCGAGGTTTAATAATAGGCGAGGTTATGAGTGATATGGTATGATTATATCACACGGTCAAGTGATTGTCAAGACATATTTTGATTTTTAATTTATCACCCAATTTGATAGTGAATTTCGCACTCAAACGAAAAAAGTGGATCAAATTTGTAGGAGACAACGTCCTCTGCCCCTAAAAAAATCGGGAGGAGCAAGCCCCACCCCCCCGATAGTACTTTAGGAAAACAAACCATGTAGGGACAGGCGTCCTCGACTGTCCGTTTTCGCGATTAAAGTTTTGATTGTAGGGACAGGCGTCCTCGACTGTCCGTTTTCGCAAAGCGAAATTTCTCGGGGTAAGTGCAGCTAAGGGGGAAGAAGATATGGGATTCAGAACCCACGTTAGCGCTATA
>CALGCW010000259.1 GCA_937884385.1 uncultured Clostridia bacterium
TACAGAACGGCGAGCCGCTGCTCATTGATATGGATACGCTTTGCATGGGACACCCCGTGTTTGAGCTTGGTTCCATGTTTAATGCCTTTGTAGGATATTCTGAGCTCGATCATCAAAACATGGTAGATTTCTTTGGATATAGCTTTGAAACTGCGGGTAAGTTCTGGAATGCTTCGCTTAAGATGTACCTTGGAACCGAGGATGAAACTGTGTGTCAGAAAGTTATGGAGAAAGCGATGGTCATCGGTTATACGCGTATGCTCCGTCGCGCCGTACGTCGCCCGAACGAGGCGGACAGTCCCGCAAAGATTGCAAGATGCAAAGAGATGCTGGCAGAACTGCTGAACAATGTTGATTGTTTAACGTTTTAATGTAAAGAAGGTTTGTTATGTTAAAAGTAATTATACCCATTGCAATAGCATTAGCGATAATTATTGGATGCGTGATTTATCTCAACATTGATTTCACCCTTAATAAAGGTGAGGAAGATGTTACATACAACGGTATTGTATATGAGAGAGTCGATCTTCATTACAATATAGAACACTCCGAGGAAAACGCAAAGAAAATTGGTAGCTATGGTCAGATTTATGCATACGGTCAGGAGTATATTTACGATCTTTATCAGTTAAACGAAAATATACTTTATACACCTCACGCAACCTTCCTTAAGTCCGGTTATCCTCAGCCCTCGCTTTTTGGGGAGGATCTTGCCAGTGCTGAATACGTTGTTTCAGAGGGAATCAATTTTAAAGGCATGCCTGATGATTACATAGAGGAGGCTACACTTCTTGCTACCTTTGATAAAAGCGTAAAGCTTGAGGATATTATAGAGTCCGAGCCCAGTGATATCATCGTTAGTGAAGAAGCATTTAAAGAATGCAATGAAATTCGATTCCAGTATAAGAATCATGACGGTCTTTACTTGATGTTATATATTTACGGTGTTGACGGTGATTTTTATCTTGACATTTGCGATTACGTAGACGATGTGGAAAACCACAAATGGCATAAGATTAAGCCCGAGTACATTGCTCTTCTTACTTCTGCGATTCCGAAGGATCAATAAACGTAATTTTCCTATCGTTGTTTTTAGACATTTTAAAATTGAACAGGAGAAAATTTTTAATGAAAAAAATTTTTAGTATTGTGCTTGTGTTGACACTTATGGTAGCTTCTTTAGTTGGATGCGGCGGATCATCTAAGCATTTTTCGGGTGAATGGAAGTTTTCAAAAATAACTAAGGTTGAATTTGTACCCGTTCTTCCTGAAGGCATGTTGGACCTGCTTAAACAAGAATATAACGCAGAAGATGAAGATGGTATTATAAATAACGCATTTGATCGCTTTGTTGCGGATGAAACATTTTCAAATTTATATATTAAATTTGACGGAAAGCAGACATATACATACGACCCGTTTATGGACCGTGAAGCTACTTGGGTCTTTTATCAAACGAGCGAAAATGAGGGATTCATTTCATTTTATGCTGAACTTGACGTCAACGATGGTAATCCTGACCCTATAGTTTGTCCCGAAATCTCTTATAACCCTGATTCGAATACAGTATATATTGTTTTGAACGCTTACGGCTCGTTTATGATAACGATTGAACTGACAAGATAATACCGGGTTGGTGTAGGGATTACGAAATGGATCAAATTTTATTGATAAATGCCTGTGTCAGACCGGGCTCCCGAACACTGGAGTTGACAGAAACACTCCTGCAGAAACTAAAAGGCGATGTTCAGACAATGAAACTGTATGAAACGCAGTTACCGGCATTGGACCTGAACAACATAGAGAAAAGAAATCAGGCTGCGCAGAACAACGATTTTTCTGACACGATTTTTGACGCAGCAAAGCAGTTTGCAGCTGCAGATATCATCGTAGTTGCTGCGCCGTATTGGGATTTGATGTTCCCAGCGGTTTTGAAAATCTATCTGGAAAATATCACCGTTAGCGGTATCACGTTCAAGCATTCCTCCCAAGGTGTTCCGCAGAGCCTGTGCAAAGCAAAGGCTCTGTATTATGTTACCACCTCCGGCGGCTATATCGGACAGAATGATTTCGGATTTTCTTATATCAAAGCCTTGGCCAATAACTTTTTTGGTATTTCTAAGGTCATCCGCTATGCAGCGGAGGGATTGGACATCTTTGGCGCAGACGTAGACAAGATTATGGAGCAGGCAAAAGCGGAGATTAACGAAGATTCTTCTGCCTATACCATCCCGTATCCGGAAAAGTACCGCAGCAGCCTTTCCCAGGACGGTGCCTCTTCTTTTTCCGGTGCAGCAGATCACCTGCAATCAAGGTATTATGTTGCCAATGATTATTTCCATATGCAAAGCGATGCCACGCTGCATATTCTGAACCAATTTCAAACCTACCAGCAGACCACGGAATACACCTGCGGTGCAGCATCGGCACTGATGGTTTTGAACTGGTTTGGTCAAAAACAGTACCACGAAAAAGCGGTCGCTGCCCTTTTGGAGACCCATAGCACAAAGGGATCTGCCGTTGAGAATATCGCGGATCTGTTTGACCTGATCGGTTGGAACGTGGACGCTCACGCAAGCACAGACCGCAGATTCCAAACCATTGAGGCTGCTGAGCAGGCGATCATTGACTATATTGACCGAGGCATACC
>CALGCW010000260.1 GCA_937884385.1 uncultured Clostridia bacterium
TAAACGAGGGAAATATCATTTTCCCCGAAGGAAACGCGCTGAAATATCTCGCGGAGTATTTCACGGACAAGCTTCCCGAAAATCCGTACGTGGAAGATCCGCGCGACGTGCGCTGTGTGTCCTTCGAGCCGAATGGCAACGTTCTCGGTGGGAATGTGTATAGAAACGACATTATGGAAATTATAAAGGATTATGCTCTGTAGATGAAAACAAAAAAAGTGATAGTTTTGCCTTATGACGCAGCGTGGGAATCCGCCTTTGAGGCAATCAGGGCGGAAATTCAAACGGCTCTTGGTGATTTGATGCTCGGTATCGAGCACGTTGGCAGTACCTCGGTCAAGGGGATGTCTGCCAAGCCTTGTATTGACATCGACGTTGTCATCCGCGATTATTCGGTGTTTGATGCTGTTGTTCAAAAGCTCGATGCCATCGGATACATCCACGAGGGCGACCTCGGAATCAAGGACAGAGAAGCCTTCAAATACGCGGACAAGCCCCATTTGATGACACACCATCTGTACGTGTGCCCACGGGATTCCGAAGAACTGCACCGCCATATTGCATTCAGAGACTTTCTGCGCAAAAATCCCGAGGCGGTCAAAAAGTACAGTCGGGTAAAGGAAACGGCGGCACAGCTCTTTCCCGACAGCATAGATCAGTATATCGAATATAAATCGCCGTGCATTGAGGAACTGTATAAAGAATGCGGTTTGAAATAAACAGATTCCAATGACCGAACAGTTTGGAAAATAAGTATTTGACGAGGTGAGGAAATGCTTGAATTGTATGAACCTCATATCGAGGACTTGTGGTTTAAGGAAAAAATGATGGATGATGAGCAGACGATGGCTTACAATCACGCCTATGGAGGTACAATCCCGTTTCCAAAAGAAAAATGGACAAATTGGCATCAACGATGGATTACAGACCACAGCGGAAAGCGTTTTTACAGATACATTCAGGATAATGATGCTTTTGTTGGTGAGGTAGCATATTATTTTGACGAAGAAAGACAGATTTACATTGCTGATGTCGTTATTTACGCTCCGTATCGTGGAAAAGGATATGGTCGCAAGGCGTTACAGCTTCTATGCGAAATTGCAAAAGAAAACGGCATAAAGGAACTCTATGATGATATCGCCATTGACAATTCTTCTGTTGAATTATTCCTCAAATGTGGATTTGAGGAAGTGCTGCGAAGTAACGAGTATATTTTAGTAAAAAAAGAATTGTGGAATTAACAAATCTAATTTTCAGTGCAAAACAATGAAAACAATTTACACAAGTGAGAGAAAAGCATGGCGCGAGTGGCTTGCCGAGCACTTTGAAACGGAAAGTGAGATTTGGTTCGTTTTTCCGATGAAGGAGTCGGGCGACAAGGCGCTTTCCTACAACGATGCGGTAGAAGAAGCTCTTTGCTTCGGTTGGATCGACAGCACCATTAAGCACATTGATCCCACGCACCGCGCACAGCGATTTACACCGAGAAAAAAGGGAAGTCCCTATTCGCGCCCGAACATAGAACGACTGATTTGGCTTGACGAACAAGGGCTGATTCACCCAAGCATACGGGATGGTGTGCTCCCCTTGATTCGTGCGCCGTATGTTTTCCCAACGGATATCATCGATGCCATAAAGAACGATGCCGTTGCGTTTGAAAACTACGAGAAATTGTCTGAGCCTTACAAGCGCATTCGTGTCGCTTATATCGATGCGGCAAGAAAACGCCCCGACGAGTTCAAAAAGCGACTTGAAAGCTTTATCAAAAAGACGCGCGAAGGGAAATTGATTGTTGGCTACGGTGGAATCGATAAGTATTACGGATAAGATGAAAATTACGATTTGAAGGAGTATCGACATGCTTGAAAAGATGGCTGAATTTTTTGAAAATAGATTAAACGGATACGATGAACACATGATGACGGGCATTGAAGCGGCAGACGAGTTCTATCCGTTCACCGCAAGTCTGCTGCCGACAGCTAAAGGTAGCCGTGTTCTTGATTTAGGCTGTGGTACGGGTTTGGAGCTGGAAAAATATTTTCCGCTCTGTCCGTCAGCAAGGGTGACCGGCATTGACCTGTCCGAGGCAATGCTGAATGCGCTGAAAAAGAAATTCACGGATAAGGACATCACGTTGATCGTCGGCTCATATTTCGACGTTCCGCTGGGTGAGAACGTCTTTGACGCCGCCGTTTCCGTGGAAAGCTTGCACCACTTCACAAAGGACGAAAAGATCCCACTTTATAAGAAACTGCACACCGCGCTGAGGGCGAACGGCTACTTGATTCTGACCGATTATTTTGCTGCCACCGATGATGAGGAACAGACGCACCGAAATAACCTGAACGCATTGAAAGCGGAGCAGGGAATCCGCGATGACGAGTTTTATCACTATGATACGCCGCTCACCGTACAGCACGAAACCGAAGCACTGCTTGAGGCTGGATTTGCATCGGTTCAAGTGCTGAAATCTTGGGGCACGACGTATACGATCAAGGCGGTTAAATGATTTCATTTGATTCAGGTACAGAGGATATTGCTATGATTTTAGAAACAGAACGCCTCATTCTGCGCCCGTGGCGCGAGGATGACGCAGAGGATTTATATACATACGCCAGCGACCCCGAGGTAGGCCCACCTGCCGGATGGCCGCCTCACACAAGTGTGGAGA
>CALGCW010000261.1 GCA_937884385.1 uncultured Clostridia bacterium
AGATGCGTCAGTGACAGCATCAGTATTGAAATATTTCGACGGAAGTGAGCTTGCGGAATATGATTCCTATCTCTATGGCGATTATTTCGGTTGGGCCGCAGTGAGGATAAAGTTCACCCTTGGTGGCTCGGCGATAAATGCTCTTTATACCATATATCCGACAGATATGCTTGAACAGGAGGGGGCAACCGACGATGAGATCCGCGCTATGCTGCTGGATGATTCGTTGTATGATGTATATAACTTCACAGCTGAGCCTCTGACCGAGGTCCTGCTTGAATGGGGCTATGACTACACCCTGTTTGCGATTCCGTTCGATGTCGGAAAGAACGCCGGAGAACTTTTCCGACTTGACATCCCTGCGCTTGACAAGAACGGTGCTTCGCCGGTGTCGGAATATTAATATTTCGCTGATTTTCCATATATTTGCGACCAGTGAGAAAACAATAATAAAAAACTACTGATATGAAATGGATTAATTGGCTTGTTGCCATTCTGGCTGTGTCTGTACTTGCGGTTTCATGCGACCAGGCAAATAAAGACAATGGCACGACTACACCAAAACCAGCCAAGGTGGAAATCTCTCCTTCAAAACCGGATCAGATTTCCGCTAATGGCGGCTCAATCAAGATAAACCTTACTGCCAACAGGGACTGGAAGGTTACAGGAATGCCTCAGTGGCTTACTGTGTCTCCTGACTCGGGTGCAAGCTCTCTTTACAAGCAGGAGATTGTGATCACTGCAGAGGAGAATAAGGGTGGTGTGCGTGAGGCTGTGCTTAAGTTTACAGCAGAGGACGCTTCTAAGGAGGTGAAGATCTCCCAGGGACATTCTTTCGGGGCTGGTGCGCCCGAAAATGCCATCTTCTACCTCAAAAACGATTTTTTACATATCAAAACCGACTCCTACGAGGGCAGAGCACACCTCTGCCGAGAGTTTCCGTTTGAGCTTGAATGGGAGTTCATTTCGGTCATGAACGAGGAGCAAGCAGAGGTTGGCATTATTAAGGCAACGTCTTTGTTTGCGGGCGCGGGTGAGGAGCTTTTGCGCACCGAGCTTTCCCGTCGTTATTACGCCCCTGTGATTGATAAGATCATCAGCGTCAAAGAGCGTTACGGCTTTTCCTATTGGCGCGTGCACACGGCAGAGGGTAACGTCAGCTTCACGCTGCACGATACCTACCGCAGCATTATCCGCGCGGGAGAGGGAAGAGTGATTTTGATGGATGTGGACGGCAACCGTTTTGAAATTGAGAATGTGGAAGCGCTGGACCGCAAGAGCTACAAAAAGATCGAGCTCTACCTGTAAAGGAGCGGGATATGAAGAAGACAAGAAAACAAGCACCCGAAGAGCGGGCGCGCGAGCTCTATCCCAAATTCGATGCCGAATGTGCGGTTGAGGTCTTTGTAACCGACCTAGACCCTGCCGACCCACACAAAAAGACCGAAAACGTCGTTCTTTTTGGGCGGGACGAGCTTGTTGTTTGGCGCAATGGCGAGATCTGCTTGCGTGAGCCGATCAAGAATATTGAACGCGTCAGCCTTGGCCGCGGTGTGGGATGCTGCTGGGTGGAATATACCCAAAAGAGTGAGGGCGAGACCATTTTGGTGGCACGTGCCGATAATTCGGGGCAAGCAAGACTTGGCAAGGCCATCAAGCGCATCAATCGCTTTTTGCGCCACGGTGTGATCCAGAGCG
>CALGCW010000262.1 GCA_937884385.1 uncultured Clostridia bacterium
TGAAACAAATCGATGAATCTGTCGGGCAGATGAGCAACGGATTTGTATTCCCCAAGGGAGAAAGCACACATCTTCGCGAACAGATCAATGAGTTTTTAGGCGCGGCTAAGTCGGACGGAACCATTGAGCGCTTAACTCAAAAATGGTTGGGCAAAACAGAGCCGACCGAACATCCCGATTATTCGGCATTGACGGGTGAAAACGGTACGATCCGTCTTGCCATCTCCGTTGATAATAAGCCTATGCTTTATCAGAATGCGGATGGCTTCACCGGTTTTGAAATGGAGCTGCTGACAGCGTTCGGTCAGCGCTACGGCTACAAATTTGACATAGAAGTAGTTCCGTTTGAGTCCATCATCGCAGGCATCAGCGCCAACAAATACGATATGGGTGCTTCCTCACTGAATATTACCGATGAGCGCAGAGAAAATGTTGACTTCAGCGATCCCTACGGCACCTTTGAAACTGTTATGGCTGTCAAAGGTGACGGTAAGCAAACGAGTGGCAAGACACTTTCGGACTTTGATAATGCAAAGATAGGTGTTCTTACGGGAAGTGTCTATGACGATTATGCAAAGAATCTTTTTCCTGATGCAGAGCGCAAATACTTCAATCTTATCAGCGATATGATTTTGGCAGTTGAGAGCGGTAAGATTGACGGATTTCTTGCTGAAAACACCTACGTTAGCGCAGCTCTTTGGGAGGGCGCAAAAATAGACACAGTTGATGAATCGATAGATCGAACGGAAGCAGGATTTATTTTTCAAAAAGACTCTGCTAAGTCTGCGACCGTACGAGAACAGCTAAATACGTTTCTTGCTAGTGCCAAAGCAAACGGTTTGTTGGAGCAACTCAATACAAAGTGGATAGGAAATACAGAGCCGACCGAGTTTTTTGATCGCGATAGCTTAAGTGGCGAGAACGGCACGTTGAAAGTAGCGGTATCTTCCGACCTCAAGCCTCTCTGCTATATGAAGAATGGCGCAGTTGCCGGTTATGAAGTTGAAGTTTTGTCGCATTTTGCCAAGGAATACGGATATAATCTCGAATTTCATTCGATGGCGTTTGATGCAATTCTTCCCGGAGTGGTATCAGGCAAATATGACATTGGATGCGGAGGTATGACTATTACCGAGGAGCGAGCCGAGAGTGTAGATTTCTCGGAAAGTTATCTTACTGTTGATGTCGTTATGGTAATAAGTAATGCCGCTGCTGGGCAGTCTGATTCAAGTTTTTGGGGTGGCATAAAGGAAAGTTTCGAGAAAACTTTTATCCGTGAAGAGCGTTGGAAGCTGATTGCCGAAGGTATCGGCGTTACAATGCTCATCAGCCTGTGCGCTGCGGCTGCCGGCAGCTTGCTTGGCTTTGGCCTGTATATGCTCAGCCGATCTGACATCAAAGTTTTGCAAAAACTGACTAAAGGATTTGCCAAGGGGTATTCGAGAATTATTGCGGGTACGCCGATAGTCGTTATTCTGATGATTCTTTTCTACGTTATATTCGGTAATGTTCGGGATATGAGCGGTATCGTGGTTGCCGTGATTGGATTTACACTAACATTTGGGGCATTTGTATATGACCATATGACAGTATCCGTAGGTAGTGTTGACCGCGGACAGACCGAAGCTGCCTATGCGCTGGGTTATACCAAGAA
>CALGCW010000263.1 GCA_937884385.1 uncultured Clostridia bacterium
GGAACTGTTAAGTTGGTTAGCGGTAGTGATGTTAACATTGGTGAAGTTGTAGGTAGCGGAGCATCATATTTGAAATATACAGAATAAGAGTCTCAATAATAAAGCAGAAAGGGCATTTTGCCCTTTCTTGCGTAATTTAAGAAAAATCCATAAATGTGAAATATATGCGATTAATTGAAATGACAAAGGAGAATTATTATGAAATACAGAGTTTTAATAATCTTATTAATACTTGTTGTTTCGCTTTTGTGCTCCTGTGATCCTTCTCATACTCATACATTTGCGAGTGAGTATTCCGTTGACGAAACGTATCATTGGCATCAATGTGAATGCGGTGAAAAAGAGGGATATGCAGAGCATAGTTGGAATAAAGGTGTAGTCACAACTCATCCTACTCCCGAGAGTGAAGGTGTGAAAACCTATACTTGCACTGTTTGCCGCTATAAAAAGAGTGAACCGATAGAAAAATTAACTGAAAGTCACAAGCATTCATACGATGTAATCTATCACGATGAGTATATTCACGGTTATGAATGCGTGTGCGGAGACAAAGGTAAGACATACGAACATACATGGGACGAGGGGGTTATTACTACTCCGTCCACTGATGTAGAAATGGGAATAATGACGTTCACTTGTACAAATTGTGATCGCAAATTAACCAAATTTATACTCAGCGACAGAGAAAACGGTTTGTCATTCATGCAATCAGTCCATCACAGAATCTCTGATAAGCTTTCTGCAACACCGTTAACAATAGAAGCCGAAATTTACATAGATCCTACTGTTACAGGTAGAGCAGGTGCGATTTTTGGTAACTATACGGGTATCAGAGAGGATTTGCTGTTTGAAATTTACGAAAACGGTATTCCGAGATTCTATTATTCGGATGTTGCGGGAAATGTAAGAGATATTAGATTTAATAATGTTGACGTCAGAACAGGCGACTGGGCACATATCGCACTTACATTTGACTTTGAGGCAGGTGCAATATCCTTATATCTTAACGGATCACTTGCTCAAACTGTGCCTTGTGAGTTTGATCTCGCAGATGATATTACAAGATATCAGTTCGTGCTTGGCGGAGATAACAGGAGTAACAATGGCAACTATTTCAAGGGACAGATCCGTTATCTTGCTGCATATTCCGACGTAAGAACTGCGCAGGAGATTGCGGCATCTGCTAAAGAGGGAATAAATCTTTATGCTGACGATATTCTCGTTTCTTATTTGCTTAATGAAAACAGCGCAAAAAAAGATATAGTTGACTTGACGGGCAACGGATATGATATTCCAAGAGAATGGTTTGATAACAATAATGTTGAGCTTGAATATGAATATTCATTTGCAGTAGTAGGTGATACTCAGTGGCTTTCAAGATATAGTCCTGCAAAAATGGAGAAGATTTATGATTGGATTCTTGAAAACAAGGATTCCAAGAAGATTTCTTATGTATTTGGTCTTGGAGATATCACCGATGCCTGGAACACTTCCGATAAAGAAAATGAATGGATAAGAGCTCACCAATATATTTCGAAATTGGACGGAGTTATTCCTTATTCACTCGTGCGCGGCAATCACGATGAATCAAAATATTTTCTTAAATACTTTGCCAACGAAGCTTATATGAGTCAGTTTGATGGCTTTATGGTTGAGGGTGACATCAGAAACTTCTATAAAACATTTACAATAGGCGAGACTGATTATTTGTTAATTGGTTTGGATTACGGTGCAGCCGATGCGATGCTTGACTGGGCTAATGAGGTCGTTGTTTCTCATCCCGATCACAGAGTTATAGTTACAACTCACGCTTATCACGGATTTGATGGAGGCCATCTCAACCCGGATAACGTAAGTAGTAGCGGCAATATTACAACATCTTCTGATGTTGATACAAGTGTCGGTGAGCCCTCAAGAGGATATAATAACGGTCAGCAAATTTGGGAGAAATTTGTTTCAAAGCACCCCAATATTTTCCTTGTTTTGAGCGGACACACTCCAATGGAAGACATTTTTGTTCTTGAATCAGAAGGCGTCCACGGTAATACTGTTACGCAGATCCTTGTTGATCCTCAGTGGATGGATCCTCAGAAAAACGGTGTTGGTATGGTTGCTATGCTGTATTTTTCTAAGGATGGAAGACAAATGGAGGTAGAGTGGATTTCTACCGATACAGGTAAGTATTATAAGGATATGAACCAGTTCGCCTTCGAGTTTTCATTTAATGGATCTTCCCACGAGTTTGTTGACTATTATAACGAGAAATGTCACTATAAGGAATGTGCTTGTGGTTATATTTACGATGAAGAATCTCACTCTTATAACAGCGGAGTTTTGAATGCTGATGGCTTAATGGAATATACTTGTAAATGTGGATACACAAGAATAACGTCTGCAACTAACGATCCTATCGCTATTGAACTTCAAGCATTGCTTGAAAAGTATTATAATGGCGGTAAGTATTGCAAGGATACTGCTGTAGACGGTATGAATACAACAACATTCTTTGATAGCGATAAATTATGGATAGGCGATGCAAGCAACTATGAGAATACAGATGGATATTTGACCTTGTACGATATTATTATGGGCAAGTACGGCGATATTAGGCTCGACCTCGGATGGAGTTATTATGATGGAGTTTATACTTCTGCTAATGAGGATACCATAGATGGTATTAGAATGTTTGCCTTGTCGTTGAAAGAAAAAGGATCGTCAAATATTACAAAGGTAACCGTTGAAGAACAAGGAGTTGTTCTTGTTATCAAGCTTTGGACGGGCGACAGCGTGGCAATACAGACGACAGTCGGTCTTTATGCTACTATTACTCTTGTTGATCGTAACGGTGAGATATTGGGAATAGAATATGCAAAATCGGATGATTCCGGCTTCTGCAATTTCATAGCTCCCGACAAGTCCGGATTGATTGCGGAATACGATTATCTTATATTGAACGTTAAGCACGATAAACTCGAAAAGACAGTTTATTATTCCGAGCTTGACGTATGGGACGGAACAAGTGTAAGCGAAGGTCTTTCTGGCTCCGGTACACTTGAGGATCCATACCTTATCCAGAGCGGAGCAGATCTTGCATACGTTGCAAAGGTAGTAAACGATGCAGCAGCAGGTACTGCTAACTTTAAGGGTGTATATTTTAAGATGACAAAGAGCATCGATC
>CALGCW010000264.1 GCA_937884385.1 uncultured Clostridia bacterium
TAAAGTGGCACGCGAGCTGGGTTCAGAACGTCGTGAGACAGTTCGGTCTCTATCTATCGTGGGCGCAGGAAATTTGCGTGGATCTGACACTAGTACGAGAGGACCGTGTTGGACAGACCTCTGGTTTGCCGGTTGTGCCGCCAGGTGCATTGCCGGGTATCTACGTCTGGATCGGATAAGTGCTGAAAGCATCTAAGCACGAAGCCGGCCACAAGATTAGATTTCCCTTGAGGGTCGTCACAGACGATGACGTTGATAGGAGGCAGGTGTAAAGACGGTGACGTCAAAGCCGAGCCTTACTAATTGCCCGAAACTTTCCTTGTATGTTGCTATACTTGCGGTTTATTTTCAGAGCGAGACGCGTTATATTTGCTTTTGCTTGACTATGTCAACCTTATTTCAGGTGGTTATAGTGGCAGGGTTCCACCTCTTCCCATTCCGAACAGAGAAGTTAAGCCTGCCCGCGCCGATGGTACTGCACACCCGTGGGAGAGTAGGTAGCCGCCGTTTTTAGCGAAAGCCCTTCGAGAGCGATCTCGAGGGGCTTTTCTGTTATGTGCCTGCATCAAACCGTTTTTTCTATGTATTTCCTAATTTTCTTTATGTTTTGAAAACCCAGATTTATATATTCTTGAATTTTTTGTTTTGCATATTCAGGAAGCGGCGGATATTTTTCGCCTTTTTTATTGGAGTAGGTTTCCCTGTTGTTATAATTAAAGCATTTGTATTCTTTTGTATCCATATCATAAACAAAATCTATAACGCCTTTTCCTTGTTTTGTAATGTGCAGCTCCAAAGTGTTAGGATGATTGGGGGATGATTTTTTCTTTAGTTTTACAATTATGGGTTCTTTTTGGCTGTTAAGAGTTCCGAAAGATATGCCTTTTTCTAAAATAGAGTCTTCTTTTCTTTTACCGCTAAAAGGTTCTTTGTAAGTTCCTTTTTTCAAAGATGCTATCAAGGTTGGTGTAATAGAAAGTTCGGCCATTTGTTTTATTCGTCTTTTAACAATTGTATTAGCAATAGTAATCTTGTTTTGAAGTTCTTTTCTAATTCTTGTCGGAATTTTTATATGTTTAGATAAATCTATAATTTCATATTTTTTTGTTTTATTGTTTTTTGATTTTTCTGTAAAGAAGCGGTGAAAGGCCAATTTTTTGTTTGAAGACATTGGAAAAATAATTGGAATCGTTGAATCCAACGGAAAAAGAAATTTGTGTGACGTTTAAACCCGAATACTCCAATAATTGTTTGGCATAATTTAAGCGAATATCGGTTAAATATTCACGAAAGCTTTTACCCGTATAGCTTTTGAAGCTATGACTGAAATAGGATTTGCTGCACGAAAATTTTTTGCATATCAGATCCGTTGTCAGATCCATAGAATAATGTCGTTGAATATAGTGGCAGATCGCTTCATTCAAGGAATTCTGTGTCGGATTCTTTTCATCTTTGAGATAAGCAAGCTCAAGCATTTTGCAAAGTGGAAGAATAAGCGTGTCTATTCTTTTTTTGTCCGGAATATTTGCTTTGAGCTTATTATATTCTCTTGAAACAGAATCCAAATTGCAATCGAACTGTTCGGAAATGAAAGAAATATATTGCTCTTTGTTATCACAAGCGTAACCGCTTACTGAAATAAAGCCGATTATGCTTTCTTTGTTGTGCAACAGATAAATATATTCTTTGACTCCTGCATAACAAATGTCGCAAAAGCTTTCGTTTGTTTGGCAGCATTGATTGAAAACTTTCTTTTGCTGTGATACACATTCCTTGTGACCGTTTGGTAACGATTTTATGTAGGAGCAATAGGAATTATCATGAATATTAAAATTCATCAGTGTGCTGCCTGTAATCAGTGTTTCGTCCTGAAAAGGGTGCAATGATACAGAAAGTCCGCAATCTTTAATAAGATATAAAATATAATTTTGAATAATTTTTATTTCCATAAATCCTCTATTTGCTTGTTTTTATATAAAACAAGCAGTTAATTATAGGTTATTTCTTTGGTTTTGTGCTATTATTATATCGTAAAGTATAGAAAATAGCAATAGGAGAGAGTAGTTATATGAAAAATATAAATTATCAAACTGATTTGTGTGTTGTTGGTGGCGGAATGGCGGGACTTTGCTGCGCGATTGCGGCTGCACGACACGGTATCAAGGTGATTTTAGTGCAGGATCGTCCTGTGCTTGGTGGAAACGCATCAAGCGAGATTAGAATGTGGATCGGCGGTGCGCACGGCAAGGACAATCGTGAGGGAGGAATTATTGAGGAAATCTTTCTTGAAAATTTTCATCAATATTACCAGTTTTTATTATTTTATATTCACCAGTTTTTTCTTGAGTTTCTATATCTAAAGATATATCCATTAAAACATTATAACTTTCTTTAAATAATTTTATTCCACTTAATAAAAAACTAAGGGAAATTAAAACACCT
>CALGCW010000265.1 GCA_937884385.1 uncultured Clostridia bacterium
CCCGAGGGGGCTTCTTATATGCTCCGTGACTATATTTTCATAAACTTGCGCTTATTCAAGTCGCGTCTTATAACAATCCGCTTATTCGGGAGTAAGCATGACTGCCCCGCAACACGTCCACTCTCTTAAACTCTCTCATGGCGAGAAAGTTAGTATTTTCGTAAAAACAACTCAAGGTTGTTTTTTTCTCAATTAACGAGATGTGGAAAGTATTTTGAAATTGTGATATAATATAATCACAGGAATGGTACCACCTAAAATTTTCAATAAGGAGTTAATTATATTATGTCATTTGGTCAAGTAATAAAGAGGCTACGCAGAAATGCGGATATGACACAAGAACAACTTGCCGAAATGCTCTCTATTTCTCCACAAGCTGTCAGCCGTTGGGAAACTGATACAGCGATGCCCGACATTTCTTTTCTTCGACCACTTTCCAATATTTTTGGCGTAACGGCGGATGTATTATTGGAAATTGATGTGTCGCGTGTGAATGAGTCTGTTGAAAGCTACAAACAAATGATAGCAGAATTTTATAGGGATCATAAGTATCAAGAAATGCTTGACTTGGCACGGTTGGCGTGCAAAGAAATTCCTAACAATTTAGAACTCGTAGGGCAACTGGCATTTGCGCTTACAAGTGGAGAAAATGTGAAAAAAGAAGAAAATATTGACGAGGCGATTTCGTTATATATGTTGATTCTTGAAAAGTCCGCTGATAATATTTTGCGTTTCAGAGCTACTTCGGCATTATGTCGTTTGTATGTTGAGAAGAAGGATAACAAAGAACAAGCATTGTATTTTGCCAAGCAACTTCCAAAAGGATTGATACAAACATCTTCTTATCTTATGATGCAATATGATTTGATAGCTGATGATGAGAAAAATGAAACGTATCGACTTTGGATTGAGCAGTATGTGAGAGCAATAGCGGATACGATTTATCTCTTAGCTGATCCGAATTACAAAAATTCAAAAAACGGTTTTAGTGTGACGCAAAGAATTGAACTTTTGGAAAAATCGTTATCTATTTTTGAAATTGTTTATGGAGAGAACCTTTTGTCTGTCAACCGCGAGTTTTATGAGATCAATCGTGTGATAGGTGCGTTATATCTTCTTGAACATAACTATGAAGAAGCATTGGATAGTTTTGAAAAAGCAGCGGGATATGCGATTGCATTTGATTCGTATAAAGATGGAGATTTATATTCTTCACTGATAATGTATGGTATAGAAACCGATGAACATAATTTGTGGGATAACAGTGCTGTTCAAGATATGCTTGAAAGACTTACAAAACAATCTAAATATGATGTCCTAAAAGGAAACGAGAGATATAAAACAATTGTTTTGAATTTAGAAAAAGCTTTGTAAATTGATAAGGTTGTCAAATTGAGCTCCAAGCACAACGAAAAGGCAGGTCGCAAGACCTGCCTTTTTCACGGCGACGTTGCGAAAATAAGGAGTTTTGAAGCCGAGTGTACCGAGGCGCACAAAACGACTATATTTTCGGGAGTAAGCATGACCGCCTTAAGGACCGTCGAGGACGCCGGTCCCTACAAATCAGGAGGTTTTAGGGGTAAAAACAACCATCTTTCACCATTGCACCTTTTCCCCGACCTTCTGCTCTTGAAACTGCTACATATCAACGCATCGTGGATATTTCTTTTCTAATTGGTAGGTGTACAAAGCTCTTTATCTATGATATAATATATTCACGGTACCGATTAATAAATAAGGAGAAAGATTATGTCTGTTGGTCAGATTATAAAATTCTACAGAAAAGAAAAAGGATTTACGCAGGGCGATCTTGCAGAAATAATTGGTGTGAGTGTTCAAGCTGTTTCAAAATGGGAAACAGATGCGGGAATGCCGGATATTTCTCAGATCGTGCCTCTTGCAAAAGCGCTAAACGTTTCAACCGATACAATTTTGGGGCTTAGTAATGATACTGAGCTTGAAGATATTATTTCTTTGCGTGAGTCGATTGGACATCACCCGGTTGATCTATCATTAAAAGAAGCTGAACGTATATATAATTTAGCACATCCTTTTTTCGTAAAACATCCAACGAATTCAGAAGTAGCGTTTTGGTGCCTTGAAAGCTTGTCTGTTTTGTTATCTCAGAGAAAGAATGCGGATAATAGATACGAATTGTTAAAGGAATGCATACGTTATGAGAACTGCATCTTTCGCTATGAAACAAATGCAGATATTGTATTTAAGAGTTATTACGTATTGTCAAGATGTTACAAAGCACTTGGAGAGCAAGGCCGTGCCGATGAGATCATGGAGCGTATCCCTTCCACATTTGGAGATCGTGCTTATTGGGAAGCAGAGTTTGCATTTGCCGAAAAAAATATGGATCTGGCAATAGAAAAATGCAAATTGAGTTTTCATGATAAAGCGCGCTATATTTCAAGATGTATTCGACTTGCCAGAATGATCAGCGTTGAGGTGGACGGCGAGGACGGAATAAAAAAACGACTTGATTTGAATGAATATATGCTTACGATGATAAATGCTTTTTTGTCAGGAGGAGAATACTTACCGCACAGAATGATGTATCAAAAAATGGCTTTGTTGTCGGGAATGGTTAAGGAGTATGTGGATTTGAAAATGCCCAAGCGTGCCATCGAGTGTATGCGAGAGTTGATCGAGGCGCGTGATATGTATTTGGATTTTATCAAGTGTCCGGAAGAGAAACATTGTCTTATGTTTTTAGAAGGTGATGACGATGGAATCTGGCATATAACACCCGAAAAGATCAAGGAGTATATTGAAAGTGCCTGGGAGAAGCTTTCAAAATCGGATGAAGCACTGAACTCAGAGATATTGCGAAAATTAGAACTGAAAATTTAGAGCTGCATTTTTGTACTATGAAGTCAACGAAAAGCCCGAGGCGATCGCCTCGGGCTTTTTCTGATTAAGCATAACTGCCACCTCAGCCGCCATTCACTCCCTCAGTGCTTCGCATCTGCCATTGAAAAAAAGCATTTGTTTACAATTTCAACCGCAGGTTGAAAAAATTAAACCGTTGATTTATTGTATAAATAAATTATATGTGATATAATTAACTCAACGAAAGGAGAGGCGAATATGGAAAACGTAAATATTATTTTAGCATCAAATATATTAAAGTATAGAAAGAAAAGCGGTTTAAGTCAAGATGAGCTTGCACAAAAATTAGGCGTTACTTTTCAAGCGGTGTCTAAGTGGGAGAACGCAAAAGCCGCGCCCGATATTACCTTTTTACCGATAATGGCTGACATTTTCGGTTGCTACATTGATGAGCTGTTCTCGAGAGAGGTGAGGAGTGAGGTCCATTACGATCATTGTTCGGAATTTCCTTGGGCAGACGACAATGTTATTCGCGGAGTGGTCTGCGAGGGAAGAAAGATACTGCAAGCTACTTCTTTGGTTGACAAGTTTACATTCCAGATCATCGGGGAAGCAAAGAACGTGAAGAGTGAATGTAATATTGCGGTAAACGGAAACGTATCGGGCGGGTGTGAAGCAGGTGGCGATATAGCCGTCTCGGGTGGGGTTTCGGGCGGCTGTAACTCCGGTGCCGATATCGTTGTTGAGGGCCATTT
>CALGCW010000266.1 GCA_937884385.1 uncultured Clostridia bacterium
CCAAAAAGCTTTTTGGTTCTTTTTCTCGAAAAAGAACATATTCTTCTCTTTGTAACTCCATAAAAAACACCGTTCGCCCGAACGGTGTTTTTTTCTCATATTAAGTATATTTTTGCACGGTAGACCCAACCTCAAACGGGATCTCGGCGCAGATCTTGGCGACCGCATCGGCATACTTCCCATAAAACGCATCACTGCGCTTTTCGTTAACGTCTATGAGCACCATCGAGCTTATAAACATCACCACGGGATAAACGAACCTTTCCGACAGCGGAAACTCATCCGTGACGTCGATAAACAGTCCCGAAAAAGTCGCCTGTTCCGCCAATCCGCAAAGCTTTCTCCAAGATACGTCAAGCACACGCAGATCATTGCAGACCGCCGCCAAAGCAAACGGGAATTTTTCTTCCAAAAATGCCCTGATGTCGGAAATAACGTCGTCCTCGCTCACCCTCTCAACACTCTCCTTGACCGTCTCTGTGACAGAATCACTCGCATCTCGCGTGTTAAGATCGATTCGGGTTGCCGTCTCGGCGGCAGTAGTGCTCTTCACGTTCTCTTCCTCACACGCGGCTTGCTCAACGGTACGGCTTTTGACCCGCGTGACGTCATAATTCTCCAAAAATGAGCGCTTCACGTTGAGAAATACCGCCTCAAAAATATCCTTGCAGATATTCTCGCTTGCCATAATTATACCGCAGGCTTAAGGCTGAGCACCATAAATTCGTCGGGGTAAACGACCTTCGCACCGTAGAGGTGAAGACCCTTCACCGCATCCGCAAATCTCTTTTCGGGGCGGTAAGCCTCAACCTCAGAGATCTGCTCGGCGAACGCTACCGCACGCTTTGTGCGGAAAAGGCACTTGTGCATACCGTCCTCAACTACCACGTTGTTGGAAACGTATACCTTGCATCCGGCGATCTTACCGAGAAGACCGGTCTCAAGGGCATCGGAATTGTCCGTGCCAAGGTCGATCTTTGCCTTAAGAATGAGCGCCGCGATCTCGGGTGAAACCTCAAGCACGATATCGTCGGAATTCATTACGTTTGCCTTCATCATCTGAGTCTTGAGATCGATGATGTGATCAACAATGGTCGCGGCAGTAGCCGCCTCGTCGGTAAGCTCAATATCCGCATCCTCATAAAGGGAGTAAATATAAGCATCAGCCGCATTTGCAAGCGCGGAAGCAGCTACCCTCATAGCCTCATCCATAAGCTTGGGGTTGGACTGCGCTCTGTCCACGTCGTCGATCTGGAAGTTAAAATACTTCGCCTGATCGATTCTGAGAGTGGAAACGCTGTCAGAGAGCGTTTCCGGCACGGTCATATCCGTGTTTTTGGTGTAATCGGACACCGTCACGCCGCCAAGGCCGCAGATCTTGACCACTGAACCCTGATTTTTGATGTCGCCCTCAAACTCTCTGTTGCAGTTGAGAACGCCAATATACTTTTTGCCGAGCTGCTTGTAGAGATTTTCACTCCACACTGTTGAAATAAAATTTGTAATTGCCATATGATTCTTCCTTTCTTTTTATAAAATTAAATTAGTTCCAATGACGCATCGACTCCACGATATCGTCATAATTCTGCCTCACCTGCGCAGGCGTCATCTTTTTGACCTCTGCAGGTGAAAAATATTTGTCATCTCCGTCGCGTGTAAGAGAGCCCGCTGACATCCTGCTCGTTTTTTTATTAAACTCGCTAATGCGTTCTCTCTCAAGCTCACCGCGGCGAAGATATAGCGAGTATGCACCCGCAAGCGACTCCCCGTCCCTAACCGATTCCCATACTTCACCCGGGATATCGGCGTGGGACACGGTCGGAAAATACTCACGAAAGCGCCCAAGCTCCGCCTCTGCGCGCTCCCTTTCCGCATCACGCCTGTCGCGTTCTGCAAGGGTGGCACGAAGCTCTTCAAGCTCTCGCTTCATCGCATCAAGCTCACTAAAACCCAAGCCTTCCGCATCCTCTTGCGCCATAGCCTCCGCGTTCTCGCAAAGGGGCTCATTCGTCATTTCTTCCATCGGACATACCTCCTTCAATCTCCTCACGGTTAAAAATATAATCGCTCGGGATACGTTTCAGATACTGCTCGGGCGTAATATGACCGCCATCAAGCAGCTTGTCGAGTATTGAGAGCGTAATCGACGCGTTATAGGTCGAGGTGTCGACCGCCTCCACTCTCACCTTGACCCTCAGACCCTCAGCAGAGCCAAGCGGCATGGAATAGCACGCTCCGCTTTCGTCCATAAGGGGCAAAAGTCTCTCACTTGCAAAATAAGCGATTATCATATCCGCCCAAATGCTTGCAAGATCCTCAATGCAACGGTACAGAGCGCTTCTGACGAGCTGAAGGGGGATTTTCGATGCCTCCTGGATAGCAAGTATCGCGCTCGTGTTTGTAGGAGTAATGTTTCCGAGAGCCGTCTCCGTAGCACCGCCAAGCTCCTTGGTCGCAGAGATGACGTTCTGCAAGAATTCAAGATAACCGTCTTGAAGCTTACCAACGCCAAGCACCGTGACCGCGTCGGATACGTTCACCGCGCCGACAGCCCCGATAGCCTCACCGACCTCGTTGCTCCACTCGGGGATCTTCGACTTGTCATAGATCACCTTTGAGAACGCCGTATCGCTCATATGCTTCATCACCATCGCATAGGCACGGTTGATGTACTTCTGATTTGCGATCATCGAGGATACCGCGCTCGTTCCGTGAAAGCTGTTTTTCGTTTCGCTCCAGTTAAAATATGCGATCGGATAGAGCCTGCAGGGCGTCGCTACCCTGTTGATAACGCACTCGCGTGTCGATTTTTCAAAATGCACGACGCCGTCCTCGCGCCAAAATTTGATAAGATACGTCGCCTTTGCCTCTTCGTCTCCCTCAAGCTCAGGGATGAAACGATCCCCCGCCCCATCATCCTCGCGGTCGGGCACGATCCTTGAAATGTATCTTTCACTCACACCAAGCTCCCTTGCCTCTCTGCGAAGCGAGATAACGCTCGCCCTACCCGAAAGGATAATGTAATCCTGGGACTGAATATCGTTCTTGTTGACGTCCGCAACGAAAATATCCGCATTGTCGATAACATCAGTCTCAATATCCCCAAAATACGTTCCATCCCCCGCATCCTTGCCGTTCCAGTAGCAGTAAAGCACACCGTCACCGCTTATCGCTGCATCCGTGACAAGTCGGTAGAGCTTTGAATCCATCTTTGCTCTGCTCCAACGGTATCTTGCATTCTCCGTAAGCAAGCGGGTGAGCTTTTTGGAATTCTCACGCGCAGCTTCATCGGCATAATAGGTCGCGCTCTCGTCAATATACGAAATCGAGATCTTACTCGGTGCAACCGAGCAGGCAAGATAATCCGTCACTCTTTTGACCACGTTAAAGACGGGCTTTGGCAGATCACTCCCGGGCACTCCGTGCCATTGGTCACCGCGATAGAATCGCTCGTTGGTGCGAACGGTCTCATAAAGACCGATGCGCCTTTTGTAATCCTTTCCTGCTTCATACTGAAGCCATGTCTTTCTTAATGAATCGTTCATTCTTCATCCTTTCTTTGTTTTTTTACACTGATCAAAGCATCAATAATCAAGATACTTCTGCATTTTAGTTTTTTTGCACGAAAAGCTGAACGGCAAGACATCATCTTGCTCCCTTGCATCGCTCGCAAATTCAAACCGACTCATAACGGCATAGCGCAGAGCCTCGGGCGCGTGAGTGATCGAATGAGGAACGCTCGAGGCATCCTCGACTCGTTTAGGGTCACACACAAGCGACTGCATACAATGTATAAGCTCCTCACAGCAAGACGATATCCGAAGCCTCGGCTCACCGCAAGACGCGTTCAGATATTCCTTGAGGACGCGCCAACCGGGGATTCTCCTGTCGTCCGCCCGTACCATCGGCGGCATACCAAACACCGCGCTCATTATCTCAAAGCCGCTTTTGCCGCTGTCCTGCCTTCGGTTCCAAAGGTCGGGGGATGCCACCGCATAGTCAATGTCATACCCTTGGGCAAATCCCGCTATCTTACGCGCAGCCTCTCCAAGAGTCAGCCCCGATACGCAAAGCTCCTTTTCGACGTATAGCTCACCACCCTCGCCCACAGAGAGCAAAAGTGCCGCAAGCCTGTCAAATCCGTAATCGAACGAGATAAAGTGCCTTTTGTTGTTTTTTGGGATGGACACCCCGTCGATCACGTGAAGCTCATATGAGAACTCTGAAAAGAACTGCCCCTCGAAAACGTCCCATCGCCCGTCAAGCCAAGCCGCGCGAAGCCTTTCGGGAAGGGCGCGAAGCTGACCGATGTAGCTCGGGTCGGACTTCAAAAGCTCCTCGTTGTCGTAAACGAGCGCGCGGATAAATCGGTAGTCCCTCGGGTCTTCACCTGCCCGAAAATCCCTGTCGATAAATAACCGCTTTACCCAACTGTGCCCAACTCCGCCGGGATTGCAGGTCAGATAGATGCGCTTCGGGTGTGAGTTGACTCCTCTCAAGCACGCCTTGAATATAGAAAACTGATATTCCGTAAGCTGGGTCGCCTCGTCAATGGCGATAATATCATACTCCTGACCCTGATAGCGAAGCACGTCACTTTCGTGAGCGCAGTAGCCAAGGAAAATCTTGCTTCCGTTATCGAAGCAAACACATTTTTCGCTCTCCCGATAAGAGAGCCGTATTCCAAAAGAAGCGGCGTAAGATGATTGCTCTTAAGCTCCGCATAGCTTCGCCTGATAAGCAGGCATCTGATCCCGGGGTAGTTCAGACAAAGTCCTACAAGCTTTCTGCGAAGAGCCCACGATTTTCCGCCGCCCCTCGCCCCACCGTATGCCGTGTACTTGGCGCGTGAAGCAAAAAATTCCTTTTGCTTTTTGCTCGGTGTGCCGCCAATGACTATTTTCTTCCCCACTATAGTCCGTCCTCTGTAATATCGTGCTCAAAGACCACCTCGATCCTTTGCTGATCGGCATCCGCATCGCCCTTGCACTTCTCTCCGATGCCGAGGCGCTCCTTGATATACATATTGATGGCAGTGGCATTCTTGGCGGCATTCAGCGCCTCATCCTCAAATATAGCCAGCATCGCGCCGTACTGCTCGGGGCACTTCTCCCCAAGCTCCCTCAACACTCCAAGACCCACTCCGAGAGACCTTGCAAATCCCGCAAGATTTGGAAACTTCTGCGCGCTTTTCTTGCTCTCCCCCTCTCCTTCCGAGGTCTCTCGACACCTGTCGACGTACCTCTCAGCAAGAGTGGAAAGCATTCCCTTTTCAAGCACCGCCTCAAGCCTTTCTCTCGGGCTTTTCTTTGCCCTACTTTTTCATCCTATCAATCCCCCTTTCTTTTTCACAATAAAGCTCTCCGACTAAAATCCGTTCAACGCATTTTTCCAAAGATCATCGCGCTTTCTTCAGTGCGAGCGCATTATAGCATAAAAAAACGCGCCAAAGCACGCCAAAACACGCCAAAACACGCCAACTTTTCATACTTTTTCACACTTTTTTGCACTTTTTTCATTTTATTCCACATTTTCACATTCTGCTCCACCCCTTCCCACCTTTTAAGCTCTACTTGACAAAAGGCGGGATCTGTGATATATTAAGTCAAAGATTTTCAATTTTGAACAGCCTTGAGGAGATTTACGCATATGAAATTAGTAATAATCGTCGGCAGCGGCGCAGTTGGAAAAATGACCGTGGGACAAGAGCTTATGAAGATGACCGACCTTCGCCTTTTCCATAATCATATGATGATAGAGCCCGTCATCGATATTTTCGGATATTTTCACGGCGGAGTCACTCAAAAGCTGCGCGAGGTAATCTTCGAGGAATTTTTAAAAAGCGATAATGCAGGTATGATATTTACCTTCCTTTGGGCATTCGACATGCCAAGCGACAAAGAGTACATAATGGAGGTCGCTTCAAAATTCGACGAGGTATACTGCGTTGAGCTTGTAGCGGACCAAGCAGTTCGGCTTCAGCGCAACGCAACCGAAAACCGCCTCAAGAACAAGGCATCAAAGCGAGATATCGAGACATCAAATCAGCGACTTCTCAACGAGGAGCGCTACCGCCTTGTAAGCGAGCCCGGCGAGATCCCCTTTGAAAATTATATGAGGATCGATAACACAAGCATCGACGCGCAAACAGCTGCAAAAATGATAAAAGAAAATTTCAATTTATAAAAATCGTTAACACAAAAAAACCCACGCAGAGATCCTGCGTGGGTAATTTTATTCTATTCAATTTATAAATATATCAAACGCTTCTGAAGCCCTTGCCGATGATCTCGCTGCTCGTTGTCACCACCATAAAGGCGTCCTCGTCGATCTTTTTGATCGCCTGACGAAGTCTTATCGCCTCATAACGGCGGCAGACCGTGTGCACCATTCCCTTTTTAGCCTGCGTGTAAGCACCGATAGCATCCGTGATAGTGACACCGTGATGAAGCTCGTTCATAATGTACTCTGCAACAAGCTCGGGCTTTTCGGTGATCACGATAAAGTATTTGCACGAATCAAAGTTATCGATTACGATATCGATAATAAACGAGTTCATAAAGAGACCGACAAGCGAAAGAATGCCCGTTGTCATATTACGGAACACGAAAAGTGACGATACCGCAATGACGGAGTTGACGCAAAGAACTGCTCTTCCAACGTCCATACTCGTATATTTCTGCAAAATAAGTGCCACAATGTCCATTCCGCCGCTGGAAGCACCCGCATAAAAGATTATCGCAGTACCTATGGCGTAAAGTCCGATTCCGACACAAAGCTCCAAAAAGGGCTCTCCTGTGAGAGTTCGTCCGTTTGTCGAGAACTTTTCAATTAGTGAGAAGCTCTCAAATACCATCATCAAAGTAGAATAGCTGAGACTGCAGTAAACCGTAAAGCCGCCCGTCTGCTTTCCAAGAAAGATAAACCCGATGACGAGAACGAGAATATTCAGCAACATCAACCATTGTGATTGAGTCAAAAACGTCAGCTCTTGTGCTAAAAGGGTTGAAAGACCCGTCATACCGCCCGTGACAAAGTGATTTGGAACTAAAATAAAGTAGGTGCTGATCGCTATCAATACAATACCTACGTGCATTGACAAAAAATCCTTAAAAGTTATCTTCTTTTTCATATATTCCTCAGAATTACCTCTCGCCCGGGTGGGCAGGGATGAAAAATATGCCGAAACGGATAGATTAAACGACTATATGATTATACAACAAATGATGAATATAGTCAATGCCTATTTTTGATAAAAATAAAGAATTTTTCTACATATTACTATGTACCTATTGACTAAAGCAACAAAATATGGTAAAATACATTTAACATTTAACCTAATTGTTAATTGACTCGCAAAAAGATGAGGACTCCTTTTTGATACCGCCTCCCCCTTTTGCGATGGCTCTCATAATGCTTTTTATCAAAATAAGAGGTGAAAGAATGATACAACCAACGTTGCAAGCGCTCTGCGACCCAACGCGAAGGCAGATAGTAAGGCTGCTGATCAAGGGTCCTCGTACCGCAGGCGATATTTACGAAAAATTTGATATTTCTCCGCCCGCAATATCGCGCCATCTGGCAGTTTTGCGCGAGGCGAGGCTCGTTGAAGCAACACGGGACGGAAAATGCATCGTATATTCCTTGTGTCCCGACCCGCTTGAGGATCTTGAGCTTTGGCTCAAAGAAATACTTACCGAAAACCAATAGATAGGAGAATAAAAATGAAAAACAAAACGGCAAAAGAAACAGTAAAAGGCTATAAAATAAAATTCGCGCTTTTGTGCGTGCTTTACCTCTTCGCACTTGCGGCGTGTATATTCGTAATAACGATAAATTCCCTTGTTGGCATCATAGGCGTGGTAATTCTCGCGTCCACCTTCAGAGGTGCTTTTGACAAATTGCACGAAAAGGAGCTTGAAAGCGTTCTCTACGAGGAGCTTGACCCCATAAAGCTCAGTGAACTGATAGAGCTTGGAATGTTCAAAAGATCCCTTCGCTTCAAAGCTCTCGCCGCGCTCTGCTCAGGCGATTACGAGCGCGTTTTCGCACTCATTGAGGAAAGCGAAAAAAAGGATCTCAACCCCATAGAAAAATGCAACAACATTTACCGCAAGGGCGCGATCTACTTTGAACAGCACGATTACGAAAAGCTCGCCGAAGCTGTAAAAGAGTTCAACGCACTCAAAAGGGCAAACCGGAAGGTGGAGTACATCTTCAACAACTTCACCGTTTTTGAAAAATTCGACGCGGTCGTTGACGATGATTACGAATACGTAATCGCCGCTTGCGAGGCAGATATCTCCGAGCTTAATCCCAAGGTGCAGAACCATAAGATGACCAAGCTGAACGTAAGCTTCTACCGCGCGGTCGCGTTTTACGATACAGGCAGATATGACGAAGCAAGAGAAGCCTTTGAGGAGATAATCGAGTTCGCTCCCAAAATGCACAAAGCAACGCTTGCAAAGGAATATCTTGCAAAGATAAATGAAAAATAACTTTTTATTACAAGGAACAAAAAAGGAGTAAGCCTATGTCAGCAATAGTAAACGCTATCCAAACGGGTTATCCCGCCCTTACAGCCCTGATATTGACCGCCGCTTGCGCCATCTGGTGCTGGTTCTCGTCCAAGCGCAAAAAAGGAAGAATAGTGACACCGATAAACATACTTATTTTCGGTACATTCTGTTCTGCTACACTCTGCTTCTTCCCCGTCCTTTCTGACCTTATCAAGGCAGGAACGGGAAAGTCATCCTACAGCGAGGCGATCTTCAGCGCAATGCAGTTTGCCTTCCGCCTTTTTATACTTGACGGCGATATTATGTGGGTCGCAGACGCAGAAATCCCTCTTTTCGCAGACGCGGCAGTAAAGAATTTCTACGTTAATCTGAGCGCAGTTCTCTACTTCGTCGCCCCAATACTGACCTTCAGCTTTATAGCTTCAATGTTTATAAGCGTCTTTTCGCGCATTCTCTATTTCGTGCTCGGATATACGCATACTCACATTTTCTCTGAGCTCAACGAGAAATCCCTCGCACTTGCAAAGAATATCAAAGGCAAGAGAAAAGCTATAAGATCACTTGAAAAAGATATAGCAAAGCAGGAAACGAGCCTTTCCTCAAGGGTGCGCGAGATCGAGAAGCTTCGCGCAGGACTTGGCGCAAGAGAGCTTGAATATAGCAGTCTCAAAGCAAACCTCGATCAAAAGGTCAAAAAATACAACGACGGTTTTGCCGCCTTCAAAAAAGAATATCTTGCCTGTGACGGCAAATATTCCGATGCTATACTTGCAAAAAAGAACGCCTTCAGCAAATGGAAGATCGATATAGACGCAGAAAAAAAGGTACTTAGTGCCCGCAAGGAGAATATCAACAACGATAAAAAGCTTGTTGAAGGCTTCGACCTTGATACACAAAGGCTCGCCCTTGATAAACTCCAACTTGAAAAGCTCAAGGCAGACCCCTTCCTCAAGGATCACCGGCACAATGCGGTCGTTTTCACCGATATTGCAGCAAAGAAGCTTGAGGAACGCGACGATCTCATCGAAGAAGCTCGTGCAATAGGCGCGATCCTCTTTGAAAACGACATTGAGCTCGGAAAATATAAACGCTTCGGTCTCTCTCCGAGAAAGCTTTCCTTCTATCTCATCTCCGACGATGAGGACAAAAAGCTCCGCCACGCAGAGCACATAATGAATCACTACGATAAAGCCGACACCACACTCCGTATCTTCTCAAGCGACAAAAGAAGCGATCTCCTTATGGCATCGGGCATCGCAAGGAATATGAAAGCAATGAGAGTGAACGACGTCCAATCCCTCGTTTATCACAATCTTTACGAAAGCGGAAGATTTCTCTTTGACGGTGCAAGGGACAACGGCGGCGAAAAGGTGATCTCCGCAGTTATCGTAGGACTCGGACAGTACGGCAAGGAGATGCTTAAGGCTCTTAGCTGGTTCTGCCAGCTTGACGGCTATAAGCTTAAGATAAATGCCTTCGACAGCGACAAAAATGCAGAAGAAAAGATGAAGTTCGAATGTCCCGAGCTGCTTGATCTCAAGTACAATGGTAAGCCCACAGAGGGCGAACCCTATTACGAAATAAATATCCATTCAGACATCGACGCTACCACCGATAGCTTCAAAAAGAAGATTGAGCAGATAAGTGATGTCACCTATGCCTTTGTCTGCCTCGGAAGCGACGAGCAGAATATCCGCACCGCTACCGACATTCGCGCGATATTTGAGGGTATGGACTTCCCCGACGGAAATAAGCCCGAGATCGAAACGGTCGTATACGATTCACACCTTGCAAGAAAAATGGCAGTATCCAGAGATACCGCCGCACGCAAGCTTTCAAGGGGCGTTGTAAACTTTAAGAATCAACCCTATGATATAATAATCACGGGTGACCTTGACAGCTTCTACTCCACCGACACGATATTCAACTCCAAAGCGGAAAAAGAAGGCCTTGCCATCCATATGAAATGGGGCGACGAGGCGACCTTCTGGCAATACGAATACAACTATAAATCTTCCATTGCAAAGGCTATACATCTCCACCTTCGCGAAGAGATGGGTATGCCCATAAAGCAATATGACGACTTCGAGTGGTCGCTGCTCTCAACAGCTGTGCAAAGGGAGAACGCTGACCTTGAGCATAAGCGCTGGAACGCATATATGCGCGCAGAGGGCTATAGCTACGCAGGCGATTGCAAGCCGAGAAACGATCTTGCGAAGCGCCACAATCTGCTCGTTTCCACAAAGAAGCTTCCCGAAAAAGAGCTTCAAAAGGACTAATTTTTCATAAAGGTACGAAAAAATGGCAAAAATACGTTGTTATAAAGGCAAAGAGCCTTACATATTCATAAGCTACGCGCACAGAGACAGCGCCTCCGTCTATCCCATTCTCGAAAGAATGAAAAACGACGGCTACCGCTTCTGGTACGACGACGGGATCGACCCCGGCAAGGAGTGGGACGATATGATAGCAGAGCAGATATGCGACTGCGGATATCTCATCGCCTTCATCTCCAAAAACTCGCTTGCAAGCGAAAACTGCAAGGACGAGCTCAACTACGCGCGCGACCTGAACAAAAAGCGCCTGCTCGTATATCTTGAAAACGTCGAGCTCCCCCGCGGTATGGCAATGCGAATGAACAGGCTTCAATCCATACATAAATACGCATATTCGGTCGAAGAGGAGTTCTACGGTGTTCTCTACTCCGCAGACGGCATCTCCACTTGCCTTGGTGGACCTGAAATGCAGATAATGATCGAAAATACTGCCTCAAATGAGGAAAAAACAGTACAAAACGATGACGGAAGCATCTACCGCGGCAGCCTTAACGCACTCGGACTCTACCACGGCATCGGCGTGATGCGCTATCCCGACGGCGCGGTCTACGAGGGTCAGTGGAAAAACGGCAAGATCGAAGGCAGGGGCAAAATGCTCTACGCAAACGGAGATATCTACGAGGGCGAGTGGAAAAACAGCCTCTTGAACGGCGAGGGCGTATGCGAATACGCTAACGGCGATGTTTACGAGGGCAGCTGGGAAAGAGGAAAAAGAAAAGGCAGAGGTATATATCACTTCGCAAGCTCGGGTGCTGTTTATGATGGCAATTGGCATAACCATCAGATGGCGGGCTTTGGCACGATGCGTTATTCCGACGGCGCCGTTTTCGAAGGCGAATGGAAAAACGATAAGATAAACGGCAAGGGCAGGATGCTCTACGCAAACGGCGACACCTACGAGGGCGAATGGAAGGATAGCACTATGCACGGCACGGGCACGTATAACTATTCCAACGGCTCGACTTATGAGGGCAAGTGGGAAAACAACCTTATGCACGGCAAGGGCACCTATAGCTATTCCAACGGTGAGATCTACGAGGGCGAGTGGGAAAAAGCTGCAAGAAACGGACTCGGCACGTATCATTTTGCAAACGGCGACGTTTACACCGGAAATTGGATAAATAACAGCATGACAGGAAACGCAAAAATGGTCTACGCAAACGGTGACACCTATGAAGGCGGCTTCGTGGACGGTATAAGAAACGGCAATGGCACTTATACCTTCGCATCCGGCGAGATATATGTAGGAGACTTTGAAAACGGAACTTATTCCGGAAAGGGCACGCTGACCTTAACTAACGGAAATACCTACGAAGGCGAGATGCTAAACGGCAAAAAGCACGGAAAAGGCACGTTCCGCTTTGCCAGCGGTGAAACCTACGTAGGTGGATTTGCCAACGACACGTATTGCGGCACCGGAACGTACACCTTCTTAAGCGGCTCAGTTTACGAGGGTAGCTGGGAAAATGGCAAAAGAAACGGCTACGGCATAATACGTCACAAAAGCGGCGACTTTTACGAGGGCGAATGGACAAACGATAAAATGGAAGGCACCGGCACCTATAAATACACAAACGGTTCCGTTTACCAAGGTGGCTGGAAAAATAACAAGAGAAGCGGCTACGGCACCTATCGATTCCCCAGCGGCGAATTCTACGAGGGCGATTTCCTGGACGGAATGTACCACGGCAAAGGTAAGCTTACCTTCGCAAGCGGAAACGTCTATGAGGGCGAGTGGCGAAATGATGAAAAGAACGGCAAGGGCATTTTCCGCTTTGCTGACGGCGAATACTACGACGGTGAATTTGTCAACGATAAATACGATGGCTACGGAGAATACCATTTCATAAGCGGCAGCATATATCGCGGTGAATGGCACAATGACCAAAGGAACGGCTTGGGCACGATGCTCTGGTCCGACGGAGACGTCTACCAAGGTAATTGGAAGGACGCCGAAAGAAGCGGCTACGGAACTATGCGCTACGCAGGTGGAGACGTCTACGAGGGCGAATGGGCAAACGATGTCAAGCACGGCTACGGAAAGTACACCTTCTCCGCAAGCGGAAACGTCTATGAGGGCGAGTGGGTCGACGACGAAAGACACGGCGCGGGCACCGTCTACCAAAAGAACGGCAAGACCGTCAAAGGCACCTGGTACAAGGGCAAAAAGCTTTAATACTAAAAAAGGGAGCTATATGGGTGATACTCTTAGCGGAGAATTTGAAAGCTCTACTAAGTGCGAGCATCGCACATGACCGGTCAATGCAAATATGGGCTAAGCCCAAACCCTTATACAAACAGAAAGAGAGCAAGAGTACAAGGAGAAAATCCTTATATTCTTGCTCTGTTTGTTTGCTGTGAATGAATTGATGCTAACGCATCATGAATTGGCTTCGCCATGAATTCTCGCTTCGCTCCATGAATTGAATTGCAACCAATATGCCGTTAGGCACAATTCATGCCGCAGGCAATTCACGAAAGCTTGTCTTTCAATTCACGCAACCGCGAGGTTGCAATTCATTGCGTGATACTCTGTTAAGAGTATCACGCATACAGCTCCCTTTTCAGTATTGAATTTGTATTACGCCTTTAAAACAACGTCAGCTCTTTCATAGTGACAGCTCTCTGCTTTCACGCAAAGCTCAAATCCGTCTGCTCCCTCGGGGGGATAGATCGTAGATGACATTACTCTTCCGTCTTCAAAAATCTCAACGGAAAAATCATCCATAACAACGGTCAAGGTGACGTCCTTCTTGCCCGAGAAGGGCATACGGCGAATACCGTTAAGCGAATCCTCATCCTTTTCCGCGCCGACGATGGCTTCACCCGCTTTAGAGCGATCGAATACCCATTTTCCGTCGCAAAGCGTGAGCTTGGTGTAATTATCTCCGCCACAACGCAGCTTCATTTCAAAGGTTTCAAGTCCTGTCGCCTTCACGGTGATAACGCCTCTTGTCAATCTGTCAGTGACCTTGTCACCGTCAAGACTCTTGAGTGCTTTTCCGCAATTAATATCGGGTTCCTGATAAAGTCTTCCCTCTTTGATACAAGCTTTTCTTGCACAGGTAAGCATACCCGCAAAGCCGTACTTTGCGGAGGGCACGTTTCTGTCCCACATATTAAGCCAACCCATAAGAGTGGGGTTGTATGCAAAGGTCTGCGGAGCATAAAAGTCAAAGCCGTAATCAACGATACCGCGCTTTTCTTCATTGAAGCATCCCGTGGAATAATCGATCCTTCCGACCGCCCAGCGGCAGGAATGGATATTGAGATGTTCTCCATCCTCTTTTTCTTGGAACTGCTCGCAGAAGAGCAGATATCCAAGCTCTTCGCTATAATCGGGGCATTCTATCATCGTGCCAACAGAATCCTCTCCGTAAATATCGTTAACGAACTCCCATTTGAACAGATCCTCTGACTTATAAAGCAGGATTCTGCCTCTTCCGTCGATCTTTCTTGCCGCAACGAGGCAAAAGAAGCATCCGTCGTGTAGCCACACCTTGGGGTCGCGAAAATCGTTGGGCGCATACCCCTCGGGCAAAAGCTCTTCTCCGATCACCACGCCGTGCTTTTTGAAATTAATGCCGTCAGTGCTTTCTGCAAGACATTGGATTTGTCTGACGCTTTCACCGCCTTGATTTTCGATAAAGCCGGTGTAAATAAGCCAAAGCTTTCCATCATGTACTATCGCAGTACCCGAAAAGCAACCGTCCTTGTCGAAGTCCTCTCCGGGCACAAGCGCCACGGGAAGGTATCTCCAATTGGTCAGATCATCGCTGACAACGTGTCCCCAATGCATGGGGCCCCAGTTTGTATCGTAGGGATGATACTGATAAAACGCGTGATATTGATTTTCGAAAAAGATTAGTCCGTTGGGGTCATTTATCCAACCCACCTCACCCGTTACGTGAAAGGCGGGTTCTTTAGTTTTGGTAATAGTCATATAAATTGGTCTCTCGATTTTTTGTGGTATATCCCCCGCCCCGCGGCGGGGGAGTTTTTGGTTAAATTAAGGTAAGCTTACTGAATTGCTTCGATAAAGCCTTCGGGTGCAGATTCAAGATTTACTCTGAAATCGTCAATTACAAGGCAACCGTAATCACCGGTAGAGTTGTCAACCACTCTGAAGAAGCATTCAACCTCAGTACCGTGATACTGATAAAAGTAAGAATTCATCCTTGTGTTTACCTTGCCCTCGGCATCGTTGAAAAATCTTGCAATTACAGAACCGTCAGCTCTGCAAAGCTCGATGTATACGTCATGGTTCTTTTCTCCGCCTGCAGCACCGAACTTAAAGGATACGAATGAACCCTGCTTCAAGCTGAACGTTGAGCTCTGAAGAGTACCCTTGGAATTTTCACAGTTGATATCGCCGGGCTGTACAAATGTGAATAAGAATCTACCGTCCTTGGTATCATCGTTCTTTGTATACCAGCCTGCATCAATCTCTGTTTCCAATACCCAACCGAGTGTGTCGTGAGCACCCGCTTCGGTAATGTTCATCGTCCAACCGTCAAGATCGCCCGTTTCAAAGCTTCCGTTGTCGATAGTATATTTAATGTTGCCCTTGATGTCGATAGCCTCGATACCCTCGGGCTTGCTTGTGTGATATGTCACAACATTATCAAAGGATACGCAGCCCCAGCCGCCATCCGCCTGGTCAACGACCTGGATTCTTGCAGTTCTGCCGATGTAAGCGGAAAGATCTGCAACGTACTTAATGAGAACTGCATCCTGCTGTGCCTGCTGATGATATCTTGCAAGCACCTCGCCTGTGACCGCGTCAATAACCTGAACGTAGCAGAATTCGCTTCCGCCGCCGCCAAGCTTGAAGGAGATATAGCCTGTTCCTCCGATCTCGAATACAGAGCTTGTAAGAGTTCCGCGGTTGCCCTCTCTCATCGTGTCAGCGCCGAAGCTCTCAACACCTGTGAAGAGGAATGTGCCATCCTTACCGTAAGAAATGTTGTCTCCCCAGTATCCGTCTGCGTTTGTGACGACACCGATCTCACCGATGTTCCACCAGCCCTGAACGTCACCAAGCTCAAATCCGCCGTTAAATACGTCATAGATCGTGCCCGATACGTCATAGCCTACGGGTGTAGCTTCATTAAAGCCCTCGGGCTCATTTTCATAATATGTGATAAAGCTGTCCGCAAAGAACAAGCCGTATCCGCTGTCTGCGTTATCGCTGATGCGGAAGAATACTTCCTTGCCTGCAAACGCGGAAAGATCTGCCTTGTACGCGATAAGTGTGCAACCACTCTTTGCGTCATTTGTTCTGTCAGCCCACAAGCCGTTGTAGTAGCGCGCAAGGATCTGCTTCGTCTCGGCGTCAACCACATCAACGTAGACGTAATTGCCATCCTTCATAGCTCCAACCTTAAAGGTAACGAA
>CALGCW010000267.1 GCA_937884385.1 uncultured Clostridia bacterium
AGGCAAGTGCCGTATCAACGATAGGCGATCTGATGTACAGCGTTGCCATCGGTTATTGGGTATATGAGCAAACGGGATCGAACGCTCTTATGGGAATAATGTCATCGATTTCAATGTTTGTCACTATGTTCCTGTCCCCCTTCAGCGGAAGCATCGTTGATAAGTGCGATCGCAAATGGGTGATCGTCATAGGCGACCTTTTTCAAGGCGTGCTTATGCTTACCGTAGGTGCGCTTGCGTTCACGGGCAAATTAAGCGTTCCCATCGTGCTTGTCGCCGCGTTTCTCGCTTCGGTCGGCGGTGTATTTTACTCTCCCGCGGCAAACACCTCCCTTATAGATATCATTCCTCATGATGAGATCGTTCGCGGGCAGTCGATGTTTTCGGGTGTAAGCTCCACGATCAATATGGTAGGCACGGCTTTCAGCGGTGTTATGGTCGCATTTTTCGGCGTACCCCTTATTGTTATACTTAACGGTCTGAGCAATATATACTCTGCCGTCTCGGAGTTATTTATATCCATTCCCAAAACTGTTCAGCAAGGTGAGGCGATCAGCGTCCGCGGGATACTGCGCGACTCCAAAACTGCTGTAAAGGATATTTTTTCCGATAAGCATCTGCAGCTTTTTGTTCCGTCTCTCTTGATAATCAATATGCTCGGCGCAGGTCCGTTTACCTTGCTGTTGCCATTCACTATGGAAAAAGGATTTTCCGTTGAGCAGTACGGATATATTATGTCCGTTTGGACCGCTTCATCCCTTATTTCAGTTATTTGCTTGGGAATTTTCAAGCTTAGTCCCAAGCTGCGCTTTTGGACTATGGCAATAAGCTTTTCTTCATCCTGCATTTTTATGATATTGGCATTTTTGTCAGATCAATTTATACCAATGTGCATTATGGCTTTCTTCAGCGGCTTTTTAAATGCCGCAGGCAATGCCATATTCAACGCTTCGCTTATGCTTGCCCTGCCCGAAAAGAACAGAGGAGCTATTATGGGCTTTATTTCGTCTGCTTCCGTGGGCGGCTCAGCATTATCAGCCGTAATATACGGTGTTCTCGGAGATATCTTCCCTCTTTATATCGTATTTGCCGTTGGAAGTGCAATATGTCTTATCCCAATGCTCGTCCTGTTCTTCAGTAAAAGAACAAAGGAATTCATCCTCACACATTGACATTGTAAATACAAAAAAAGCACTGCTTTTACCGCAGTGCTTTTGTTGTTTTATCTTTTGACATACTCAACGTACTCATAATCACTCATTTTTACGCGCTCGTTCATTTTATCAAAGACCGCATCCCGAAGCTCCCTTGCCCTCTGTTGCCTTTTATCGGCATCCGAGAAGAACGGACCGTCCACAAATACGGTGATACGCGGCTTTTTGCCCATTTTTCTTTTTTGATAGGTGGTGGTGAAGCAATATACTGGCACACCCTCTCGCGCGGGATAAGTAAACGACGCCTCATCAAACGGACGTATTCCGGTATAATACTCCCACAAATGTGCCTCGGGGTAAATAATGACGGGGTGTCCCCCTCTTATTCTCTCGCTAATTGCGGAGTTAAACTCCTTCATCTGCGAAAAGCTGCTCGGAAGAGGCAACGCACCAAGAGGACGCAATAGCTTTCCTATTACGGGCAGATGCAGATTTGCAACGCTCACCACCGTGTAGATCCTCTTCGGGAAGCAAGCAAGTGCAGGGTTGAACACATCCCCCACGGGTTGCGTGTGATTGCCGTACATAAAAAATCCGCCCTTTTCTCTTTTGAGCTTTTCCTCGCCCACAAATCTCACGTGCAGAAACAGCCTGCAGTATATGCTCGAAAACACAAAAGCCAAGCCGTAGGCGAATGCAGAAACGAACCTTTCAAACGGCTTCTTTTGAATATATACGTAATCCTCATCCAAAACATATTTTTCTCCCACTTGAAAAAAATCGTCCTCAAAGCTGTCAAAATATATAATTTTCTTATTCTTCATCTCCAAGCACCCACGAATAATCTATCCAACCGGCAATATCACTCGACTCAAATCTGTACGAAAGCGGCTTGCCGTATATGCGCTCATATGCGCGTACCTTAAGCTCATAATCTGCCTGACACATCCGCCTTGAATTCTCCTTGACACTCAGAGCTTCGTCGGGATAAATGACCCCAAGCACGTGCAAACGGTACTTCACCTTGTAAAAATCTATCGTATCAAGCTCATCCTTGTCCACCATCTCAACAAAGCACGATATTACGGGGCGATTCAGCTTTGATGCAAAATAATATGCCCCCTCCTTATGCGGCCTCGGCTTGCGGTAATTGAACCACATCTCCTGCTCGGGATATATCAGCACCGCATCACCCTTTTGCATCCTTTCCTCAAGTATGCCCAAAAGGTCGCGAGTCAGATATCTTGCGCTCGTTCCAAGGGGAACGGTCGACGCATAATTCATCAAAAAGCCAACAAGGCCGCCCATCGCAAAATTTGTTACTTGGCTGACAACACTAAGCTTTTTCACACCGTTTTTGCGCACAAAGCTGCGAATAACCGTGTTTTCAAGCGGAGAGAAATGATTGCTCGTGATGATAGCTCCGCCTCGCAGAGCGTCCTTGTCTACCTCTCCTACGTATTCGGTATCCCTGTTGAGAAAATATCCCGCAGCATTGGCGATCGCAACGGCAATAAAGCTCTTGAATCTAAAGCCAAAGCTTTTTCTCTTTTCCAAGTACCCATCCGTTATCTGCTTTGCCTCGGTCGGAGTCAGGGTAGGGTCCCCTATCTCGACCTTAGCATTAAGATCAAGCGCCCTCGTGCATTTTTTTATATTTTCAATAACAGGCAACCTGTCTCCCCCTATGATCATAACCTGATCTTAACTCCCTTCTCGTGCATTCTCTTGAAAGTGACCTCGTTCTCACAAAAGCTCTCGCCGTTTTTAATAAGCAGGGCAAGGCAATCCGCATCACTATGCTTTTGTGCTTCTCCGTAATTTCTTTTGCCCTCAAGGATCTCTTCGTAGTATCCGCTATCCTTCGCATAGTGCCAGAAGTGTTCTGCATACTGTATTCCGTCATAGCACCAGGGCTTTGAAAAAAGATTGTAGTGAACGAGCTTCGCAGCCTTGTTCTCGGGTGCGTTATCATTAGGCATCGTGTCCCAAGCCTCGTCAAGATATAAGATCCTGCCGTTGCAGATGGCGTTTATATAGTCCTGGTCGGGAGCAATGCTGTCAAAATGATAGGTGTTCAGCAATTCAAGAAAATGACCGTCAAAGTTTTTCTCTCGCAAGACAGCAAGGTTCATAAGAAGCACACCCGAATTTATGTATTCATCCTTGCTGACACCTATGCAATTCTCCATATAGCACACGAGGGGCGGGACGTCAGCGACGCTTTTATCTCGGCAAGCGCCGATGTAATTGTCCGCAAGGGGCGTATCGTACAGCTCCGCTATGTCTCCGAGAAGCACCACGTCGCTGTCCACGTATATAGCCTTGTCATATTCGGGAAACATCCTTGCGATAAAGAGCCTAAAATAGATCGTGAGCGTAAAATAGTCACAGCGAAGATAATTTGACCTTCTGTCGGTAATGCTTTCAAGTCCCCTCTCCATTGCATAGAACTCAATGCTCACGTTGGGCGCTTCAAGCGCGGATAATCTCGTCTGATTTTCTGCGCTCAGCTCCTGATGTAAAACGATCACATTGTATTCTCTGTCCTGTGACGCGTTTTTTATAAGCGAATTGAGTGCCACCGCAAGATAGGGCGCGTAATTGTCGTCTATTGAAAAGAAAATCGGAATACTCTCATACTTTTTCATTTGTTTTTCTCCTTTAGGTATAAATTTTTAACTTGCTGATACTCTTCTATCAAGCCGTCGTATTCGTGAAGCTTCAGTATCTCGTGCATCCCCTCAACGTTCCATGGCTTTACACTAACGGAATGAAAATACGGAAAAAATCTGAAGCTCGTGGTAAAATGCTGAAGCACAGTGTCACTTTTGAGCTTTCTTTGCTCGTTATATCTTCTCTCACATATGATCTTGTCCTTGCAAAGCTTGTTAAGCGCGGACTGATCGGGCATAAACATCTTTTTTGTCGCACACATCTCTCTTGCCCGAGCAAAAAGACCGTTTTTGCGTATCTGTGCAAGATTTAGCAGCAGTACGCCCGAGTTAAGATAATCTCGTTTGTAGAACTTTTGCCTGAAAAACCATTCGCCGTAATAGTCAAGCACCCCCGCAAGAGAACACTTTCCCATCTGCAAATTGTAGAACTGCCCGATATCCCCTCTGCAAATAACGTCATTGTCAAGATAGAGTATCTTCGGCGGAAGCGCATCCACCTCATCCGCAAATAAGCGGAGCATACAACCGGGGGTAAAGCGCGTTTCCATATTCGAGCTTGGTATCTGGCGCGCAAAGGCTTCACTTATGTCGATATGTGTAAGTGTCACGTCACTCTTGATGGTGCGAAGCTGATTTTGCAAAAACGCCGAGAAATCACTCTCAAGTGCCACCATTCTCTTCTCCCCATAATCAAGACTTGCAGTCAGCACGTAAATATTTAGCGGCTCTTTCACATGATGGGCAAGTGAGAGCGAGGAAAGTATCACGCCGTCCGCAATATTCGCATCACCGCTGTAAAGAATGTTCATCACGTTTCTCCTTTTTTCGAACTTTGATTCCATTCTATACCCCAAGCGTCAAATATTCAACCTACACCTATGTCGGTTTACTCTAAATCAAAAATCTCTACCGTAGAATATGCCCGGTAGAATTCTACTGACGGTAGAAAAAAGAAAAAAGCCTTGAAAATTCAAGGCTTTTTAAGCACTATTTAGTTTTTTGCGGCTTTTTTCCGATCACGGACCAAAGCACAATGATCGCCTGCCCGGGAAGTCCGAGAAGGTTGACGTAAAAAATATTTTCTCCAAGCACAAGCCCCGTAAAATATACGGCGGCAAGCAAGGACCACATAAGTATGGAAATAATAAGATAATTTCTTCTTCTGTTGAACCAAAGTGAGTTAAAAACGAGCCAGACTATCGTCGTTGCCGGCACGGCATAGGCAAACACAAGCCACTTTCCGCTGCCTTCTACACCAAATAATGAAAGAGAAATAAAAACTATCGTAGCTACAAGCCATACCGCTTGCATACTTATTCCCGTGACGGCAGTTCTGTTTTTATTAACTATCTTACGGGTCGCTTCCTTCAGCTTTGCTTCTTCCTCTGTCATAACGGGCTTGATCTCGTGATCCTCGCTGACGAGATAATCCAGTGTGACGTCAAAAAGCCTTGATATTTCAAGAAGCACCGCAACGTCGGGAATAGACTCACCGCGTTCCCATTTCGACACCGCCTTGTCCGAATAGTTTAGCTTTTCCGCAAGATCAAGCTGTGTCATTCTATTTTCTTTTCTCAGGTCCGATATGTTCTTTGCAATTATGTGCTTTAAATCCTGCATTTTTCTTTCACCTCTTTTGCGCAAGGGGGATTATACCACCAATTTGTGAATTGTTTGTGAACAAATTAACAAAATCAAGTATTCTTGAAAAAGCTCCCTACCACTCAGAACCAATTAAAATTTGAATGAACACTTGCTATTTCTGACTTTTTGTGATAAAATGGTCACATCAGAACTTCAATGTTTATTCTTTTTGATACTATTTACAAAAAAGAAAGGAACACACTATGGCATACGTAGTAAAAGCACTTGGAATCGTAATTTTGATCGTCCTCTGCCTTGCACTTATTTTAGTAGGCGGACTCAATATTGCAAAATTCCCCATTTATTCCGAATATTATTCTATCGAAGAAACTATCTGCACAAATCCGGGACTTAACGACGGCTTTGTTTGTCAGGGCATCTGCATATCTGAGGAGAATGAGGTTATCCTCGTTTCCGGCTATATGATGGACGGCGAGTCAAGAAGCCGTATTTACGTAACGGATTTTGACAGCAATTCTTATTACGTTGAGCTCACTCGAAACGGTGGTGAAACGTATACGGGCCACGCGGGCGGCATCGCTCTCACAGGCAATACGGTATATATTTCAAACGGAAGTAAGCTCTACGTTTTCTCTCTTTCCGATGTACTGAACGCAAAGAACGGTGAAAGCATCGACATCGGCGAGGGAGTTAAGGTAAACAGTGCCGCGTCATTCGTATACGCGGACGAGGAATACGTTTACGTGGGCGAATTCAATAATCCCGCAGAAAAGCAAAAGGAGCATATTTACGAGACTCCGAATGGCACAAATCATTCAATAATCGAAAGATATTCTCACGATGATCTTGAAAATCCCGATAAGATATACTCCATTGGTGACTACGCGCAGGGCGTCTGCTTCACTCCCGACGGCAAGATAGTTATCTCCACGTCTTACGGCCTTACAAGCTCCGTTTACTACGTATATAACGAGAGCGAAGCAACGGATTCGGGCGAGACCCTCGACGGCGCTCCCGTGTACTTCCTTGGAAGCTGTGAAAGACAGCTCAACGGACCCGCTATGGGAGAGGACCTCGATTGGTACGACGGACGCGTGATCACACTCACCGAAAGTGCATCGGATAAATATATCTTCGGTAAATTCTTCTTTGCAGACGATATCGTCGCACTTGATTTCAACAAATAATAAGCAATACAGACAACAAATGAATTGGAGGTGACTGTTTTGGACAAGATCTGCGATCTTCATACACACTCCGTCTTTTCCGATGGCACTTTTACTCCGCAGGAGCTCATAGATTCCGCCATAGATATAGGACTTTCTGCCATTGCGCTCACCGACCACAACACCGTGGACGGCTTGCCCGATTTTTTAAAGGCGGCACAAGGCAGACCTATCGAGGCGGTAGCGGGTGCGGAGTTTTCCGTCGATCTTGACGGCACCGAGCTGCATCTGCTCGGCTTGTTTCTCGAGCCCAAATATTTTGCTGAAATAAACGACCTTATGCTTGATTACATCAGACGCAAGGAGGATAGCAATATAGACCTAATAGATGCGCTCGCAAGCGACGGGATCGTTATCGATTATGAAAAGCTCAAAGCGGCAACGCCTAACGGCAAGGTCAACCGAGCGCACATCGCATTCGAAATGGTAGTGCGCGGATACACCTCCTCCACGCAGGAGTCGTTCAAAAAGTATCTCGCGCCTTCCTGCGGCTATTACAGAGAGCCTCGCCGTCCCACAGCGTTTGAGATGATCGAATATATACGTTCGATAGGCGCTCTTCCGGTGCTTGCACACCCCTTTTTGAACCTTGATGAAAAAAGGCTGACGGAATTTTTGCCACGTGCCAAGGATGCGGGACTTTGCGGTATGGAATGCCTGTATACAAAAAATGACGAGCATACCACCGCGCTCTCGTTTGAACTTGCGCAAAGATTTGGGCTACTGCCAAGCGGCGGAAGCGACTTCCACGGCAGAAATAAGCCGGACACACACCTCGCCACAGGAAAAGGAAACCTCAAAATTCCCTATCAACTCTATTTAGATTTAAAGAACGAACTGCAATAACAAAAATCACTACCTTTTAAGGGTAGTGATTTTTCTTTTACTTTTCGGAGCTTCCTTCCTTAAAAATGACCTTGTTGGCAAAGAAAAATACCACCATTGCCACTCCGCCCGTTAAGAATGTCGTTCCAAGACTGCATATGATCGAAGGCAGGAAATGAGACGCAAGTCCGTCCCAAAGATTGCTCACCGCGTTCACCACACAGGTGACTATACAAAATGCAAGAAAATACCACGCAGCCTGGCGAAGGATCTTTCCCTTGCTGCGGAACACCCATTTTCGCTGCATAAAGAAATTTATAATCTCACAAAGCCACATCGAGCTCATAAGCGCCGCAAAATAAGCAACGCCTCCCTGCTCCTCGCTCGCTCCGAAGATATACCAAGGGAACTCAACTCCAAGCATATTCAAGGTTATTCGCGGAAATCCGATCGCCGCACTGCCTAAAGGCGCAAAAACAGACTCCAATATCTCTATAAGAATGCCCCTTATAATAGTTATCAGATTACTCACTAAGAAGAACAAACCGCCTTCCCTGACCCATTCTGCCGCCTTGGGATTTTTGTCCGCAAAGGCTTTCCACATCATCTTTAATCTATCCATCATACCCTCCGAGCCGATCTTTTTTACCATTATATCATATTTTTCTAAATTTTTCAGTATTTTCCGGTATTTTTTACATTTTGTTCAAAAGGTGCGGACGCACGCGGTGCGCCCCTACGGGTTAGTTGTATTTATTTGTTGCATTATAGCCGTTTTGTTGATTTTGGGATTGTGTATGGGAGTAGCAAATTACAGATTTTCGACAAGGGAGAAAATCGTTATGTG
>CALGCW010000268.1 GCA_937884385.1 uncultured Clostridia bacterium
TGAAAGCAAAGAAAAGCCCCGCGCAAGCGGGGCGAGAGATATTCATCTCTACTGTATCCAAAGATTATTATATGAACCTCGATAATTGTAATAATGCTGTTTGTTTTCGTCAATTAATCTTGCGGTTTTCAAAATCATTAACATATACATAATGCATTCGTCCGAGTTGAGTGCATACATACGTATAGAATTGTTTTCATCAATCATGACATCGGTGGGGTGATTGACATAAATCTCCGTCAGCATCTCAAGGGCTTGCGCGGCTTCATCGGGAGATATATCGCATTTTTTTGCCGCATAAGGCGCTGTAATAGGTTTAGTCATATTCTCCATTTGATAAGCGAAAATACGTCTTACAGCGGATTTTGACAAAACTTCAAGCACGCGACCTATCCCATCTTGAACGAGCTGATCAGCATTTGCTTTTCCTCTGTGTAGCAGACCGATTTCTGACGTGGCGATCACGGCTCCTCTTTTGTTTGAAAAAGTTGCTGTTTTAACTTGTCGGTTTTCCGCAAGATAGGATTTCATTCTCTCTTTTTCCGTCTCAATATCTTTTCCGTCTACCGTGTCTACCCAAGCGCGTTGCGTAAGATCGATCACAGTCTCGTACAGCATTTCAGGAATGTCATCATAATCAATAGCTTGTTTTTTCGTTGGCTTTCTGCCACAATACAGTTCATCAACTGTAATATCAAAACAACCTGCGATCACAGGGAGAAGCATAATGTCTGGCATTGTTACTTCGTTTTCCCACTTGGATATCGTTTGAGAAGACACACCAAGCGTCTCGGCAAGTTGCGCCTGAGTCATTCCGCTATTTTTTCTTAAATCTGCAATATTTTTTCCTATCGTCATATAATACTCCTCATATCTTTATATTTCGGATCCGTTGAAATAATTATACCTCCAAAAGCACAAAAACGCAATAACGAATATGGAGATTGTGTATCCAAAACAGTGTTACGTTCGCTTAGTTAGATGATCCAGTTTTTGAAAATAGCTGAATAATTCAAATGGTGCA
>CALGCW010000269.1 GCA_937884385.1 uncultured Clostridia bacterium
AACGAATTTCCGTGACCCCGATCGCCATTGTCGGCTCTGCCAACGGATTTAGGCTTAAAGAGCGCGGAGAAAGCATCCGACATGCCGCTTTCACGCAAAATAGCCATACGCTTGCGTGCAGACTCATTCGGATTGAATGCAAATCTTATCATCTGAGGGAATCCGAAATAAGGATTTTCCCATTCTTCCTTCGGCTCGTCCTTGGCAAAGTTATCTCTATCCCATTCCTCTTGCTCACGAACGATATCGGTGAACTGATAGAAGGCAATTAAGTCTTGCTCTCTATCAAATTCATCGCTCATCAAAATACGGTAAGGTGTACCTGAAAGGTGAACTGTTACGTTAACGTCAAATTCTTTAGTGCTTTCCAAGATATCCTCAACGGCATACTTTTCTTCCTTGGACAGCTTTTCTCCTTGGCTTGCACGAAGAACAGCACCGTATTTCTCGGCCCTTGCGCCGAAGTGTGTTTCATCGACGAGAAGGAGATCAATCTTGCGACCGAAAGTCTGAGCGTGCTTGTCCTTAATATTCTCGCCTTGAAGATCCTGCAAAGTCAAGAATACAACGACCTTTTTCGGATCGGTGGGATGGTCAAGCGTATCCGTGATAATGCTATAATTGTTCTCCAAGTCGGCAGAAGAGAAAAATTCATACTCGTTTCTGAAGTTCTCGGCACTTTCAACCGTCTTGCGCCATTCATCGCGCACGTCGGCTTTTGCGGAAACTACCACAACGAGCTTTGCGCCCATTTCCTTCGCACAGCACATGGAGGTGAAGGATTTACCGAAACGCATTACGGCGTACATAAGCAGATGCGTTCTGCCGTTTGCTACGGCTCTCTTAAACGCATCTATGGTTGCCTGCTGATTCGGACGGGGAAACCACATGCCCGTGGAGGCATATTTCTCGGTAGTCGGTAATTGAGTAGTGGCATCGTAGTAATGATATTTGCCTGATTTGCTTTCGTAATCGTCGTGAATATCTGCGATTGCTTCTTCCACGTCGCCCGCGGTCGCTTCTTTGAAGAATTCTCTTGAGTAATATACTCCTTCGGGGAGATCTGTTTCCGCAAGACGGACTCTCCGCTTTTCCGATTCCAGAAAGTAATGAACAGCAAAGTCACGGAAATACACATCGTCCGTGATTCTCGCGCTACCTTCAAACTTCTGTTCAAGATTCGGGAAATACTCTCGCCATTCGCTGAGTCGCTTGGACACGGGGCGGTAGGTATCTCCAACCTTCAGATAGTTCGGGATCGTATTCGTGGTAAAAGCATATATATGAGGTTCTACGCGACCTGTTATTAAGCTGTCAAGTATGCTTAAGTCTTTCATCATAATGCTCCAATCAATCTTTTTTCAAGAGGGACACGAAGGTGACCTTCTTGTTTGCCTTCCAATCCTTAATGATACAGTAAACACCTGTGTGCGCGTAAGGATCGTTCTTGGCACATCCGGGGCAAGGCTGCTTTTCAAGCTCGTCGTCGAACAGGGTGAGTTGACCTTCTTCCACCTCTTTGCAGCTTTCGGGAATTACAAATTTCAAGCCGTCCATCTGCCATATGTTCCAAGAGAGGATTTCCGCAATTTCTTTTAAATACTCTTTAATTGGTGCAACACCGAATTTTTCAATGTAATAATCCGAGAATGTAAACAGCAAATTCTCCCTGGCTAGAAGGACGTTATCTCCTTGCCAATCAAAGCCATATATGCTCATAAAGGCTTTCTTCGCCCACTCATACCATTCGGGTTCGCTGTCGGTATTCTCTGATACAACGCGAAGCTTTCTATCGAGCATTCCTATACGATCTTTTACAGCGATAATTTCACCTGTTACGGTATCATATCTGCTAACGATATATGGAGCTTCACCGCAGGAAACTTCCATACGGTTTGCAACTACATAGTCTATCCAGGTTTTACCGTCTTTTGTGGGGAACGGTATGGACTTTTTGCGTGAAGTCCAGCCGTTTTCCTTTTCGGTATTAAATACATTGGCTTTTCCAAACCACGCATTATCAACGAGGTTATTCTGCTTATTGCAAATCCACGATGGAGTAAATACTTCTGCTTTATCTCGAACACGGGATAGCTGCTCTTTCTTGGACTTTTCCGTGCGTGGCTTGATCACGTTGCCGTGATATCCGGTTACAGCTGCAACCGAGATATGATCGGAAAACATATAGCCTGTGCCACGCGAAGCATAGTTATCCGTTGCCCAAATAATCGTTTTGCCCGAAGTTCTGTCTAGCAAAAGAATTCCGAGAAGCTCATTATCAAGCTGATATATGTAATTTTCTTTGATGTCGATGTTGTTCATTTTGCATCTCCGAAAATGTACCGAACTTTATAATCGATGCAGAAATAACACGAAAAAAGGCATATAATCTCGCAAAAACGAGACTATATGCCAAAATTTTTATATATCTTTTATTACATAGTTGAAAATTTCCTTGAAAAATGGTATAATCTTATGTAATCAACTAATTATTATGTGCTGAATATAAAGTTCAATGCAGTTTTTGCCTTAAAAAATTTTAGGTAATTTCTGCATCATTTTTATTTTTGTGTCCATCATACTGTGGGCATATCGGTTGAGTGTTATTGATGCGTTTTTATGCCCCATAATTTCCGAAAGCGTCTTGATATCCATTCCGCATTCAAGAGCCCTGGTGGCAAAAGTGTGACGCAGGGCATGGAAGTTAAGTTTTCTCACTCCAGCCTTTTCGGTTAGCCTTTCAAACATATATTGGTACGAGCGTATAGACATGCGCTCGCCCTTTTTATTTTCCACTACGTACGCGCTTTTGGAAACTTTAATTTGCATTTTCAATAGTTTTACGATATATTTCGGGAGCGGAATGTCTCTTGCCGAAGATTTTGTTTTTGGCGAATCCACGATCAGCTGCCAAGTACCCGTGTTATCTTTTTCGCGGTAAACAGTCTTGTCTATATGGATAATTCCACGCTCTAAATCCACATCCTTCCACTCAAGACCGAGTAGCTCTCCGATACGAAGTCCGGTATATAGGCATAGTAGAATTCCAAAGAGTCTCGGATCATTTGATTCCTCGATAACTTTCTCCAGTTTGCGTTGCTCCTCTTTGGTAAAGGCATCTATTGCTCTTGTTTCTTCTGGATCGCGTTTAAGTCTTGTGCAGGGGTTTGTTTCGATAATCTCCATATCGCACGCATACTCAAATGCGAGATTGAGGACGGTCAACATAAGATTTGTGCTTGTCGCAGAGAGGCTTTCTCCGTTTTGCTTGATGTTGCCATCCTTTTTCTTTCTCGTCAGGAACTCTTGTATTTGACGCCTGCACAGCTCGTTAATTTCGACTTCACCAAGCGCAGGCGCGATATGCAAATTGATAATTCCTTCGTATCTTGCATAGGTTCTCGGCTTAACACGCTCTCGCTCATACGTAGTGAGCCATTCGTTTAATAATTCTGCGGTTTTCATAATTGTCCTCCTTAATTTAGGTTAATTATATTTTACCGCACATCATCGTTTTTACGCATTTCTACTATTATCCGACAAGCTCTCTATACCACATTTGTTTCTAAAGTGCAATACTTAAAGTGCAACTTTTTTGCTTTTTGCACTTAAAAATTGCACTTTAAGTTAGCTATTTGAAAATCTCTTTTCTTTGTTTAAGGCAGTTTTTTTATCCAAGTCGCAGACTTGGTATATCATCACGACGCAGTCGTGGATATCATCA
>CALGCW010000270.1 GCA_937884385.1 uncultured Clostridia bacterium
GTTATGTGTTGTGACACGTCACAACACAATTTGCGCGAAATCTTGCCGCGAAGCTCCCAAAAAAGTTTTTTGGTTCTTTTTTTCAAAAAAGAACATCTTCTTCTCTTTGTCACTTCTCCGCAATCAATCGTTTCTCATTAATTTAGCAATGAAAAATCCGTCGGTGTTATGAATATGGGGCAGGAGTGTGATCATACCGCTTTCAGCGGTGAGGCTGCCCACGCAAAATGGAACGAGCTTAAAATTTTTATGATTTTCTAAAAACTTAATTACGTTATTTTCGTTTTCCTCGGGCAAAATCGTGCAGGTCGAATAGACGAGAGTGCCGCCCACCTTGAGGTATTTCGACACGTTTTCAAGAATATCGAGCTGGATACTTGGAAGTCTTTCGCTTTCCTTTGGGTCCTTATAGCGGATCTCGGGTTTTTTGCCGATGACTCCAAATCCCGAGCAGGGAACGTCGCAGATTATTCTGTCAGCCTTGCCTTCAAGCTCGGGAATGAACTCTCTTGCGTCGTGCGCGGCGGTCTCAATAATCGAGATGCCGAGTCTTTCTGCACCGCTTTTCACCAAGGAAAGCTTGTTTTCGTGTATATCAAAGGCAAGTATCTTGCCTTCGTTTTGCATAGTCATTGCCGCGCCGAAGCTCTTTGAGCCGGGGCACGCGCAAACGTCGAGCACGGTCTCGCCTTTAAGCGCGCCGATTGCGCGAACGCAGATCTGCGAAGCCTCATCCTGAACGGTCACGCTGCCGTCCCTTAGGGCGTCGAGCTCGCCGACAGCGGCATTTTCAACTGTAATTCCGTCGGGAGATATGGGTGTAAGGGTCGAGCCCGCGATCCTTTGGCAGATCTCTTTGCGGCTTGTTTTCAAATTGTTAACGCGCATAGTTATGGGCGTTTTTTGACCGAAGGCGGCAAAGATCTTCTCACATTCTTCAAAGGGATACGTGCGAAGGAGGGCTTTTATAAGCTCCTCGCCTACGGAATACTTGACGGAGAGATATTTTACTTTATCGGAGCCATCGGGGAGCGCGATCTTATCGCCCGTTCTCTGATATGAGCGCAAAACGGCGTTTACAAAGCCCTTTGAGCGTTTATTTACAAGTGAAACGGTCTCGTTGAGCGCCGCGTGCGCGGGGATCTTATCCATATAGGCAAGCTGATACAGACCGAGTCGCAAAGCATTTCTCGTATCTCTTTCTATTTTGCTGTCGGGAATGGAAGAGAGCTTGCTTATCATATAGTCAAGCGTTATTTTCCGTTCGATCACACCGTACACAAGCGCGGTCAAAAGCGCGCGATCGCTTCCCGAAAGGGCATTGCGCTTAATAACGGTGTCGAGAGTTATGTTGGAATATCCGCCCGCTTCGCATCTTGTCAGAACGTCGAGCGCGAGGGCGCGGATATTTTTTGTTTTTTCGTTCATATTATCTTCTGCGTCTGTTTGCTATGAGCACGAAGCGAAGAAGGGAAAGGATGGACGAAATGAGCGCTGCAACGTAGGTAAGTGCCGCCGCGCGGAGCACCTTGGAAGCGCCCTTTAGCTCATCCTCGGCATAAAGTCCCGTTGCTTCAAGGCTCACCATTGCACGACGGGATGCGTCAAACTCAACGGGGAGCGTGACGAGCTGAAAAACTGTTGCGAGTGAGTAGAGAGCAACTGCCGCGCCGATAAAGAAGCTTGCTGCCTCTGCGGGCACAAAAAAGCTGATAAGAAGCATAATGAACGCCATTGGAGAACCGAAATTGCAAAGGTTTACGATGGATGCTCTGAACTTGATGGGAGCATAGTTTCTTGCATACTGTACTGCGTGTCCCGCCTCGTGAGCAGCAACGCCTGCGGCGGCAATGCTCGTGGAATCGTAGGTGGAGTCTGAGAGCCTGATCACGTTGGCACGGGGATCGTAGTGGTCGGAGAGGTTTCCGCGCACTCTTTCAATCCTCACGTTATAGATGCCGTGATGGTGAAGCACGCGCTCTGCGACCTCTGCTCCCGTAAGACCGTGACGGCTTCTTACGGTGTTATATCTGTTAAAGGTTGAATTTACGTTAGCAGATGCCCAAAGACCGATGATAAGACCGGGAATAAGGATTATCACCGTTGGGTCAAAATAGTAGAAAAAAGGCATATTATTTCCTTTCTGCCGAGTGGCTCGGCACTTTTATTTGAGGATATCTCCCTCGTTTATCTTTCTGCCGCGCACGAAGTCTGCGGCGCTCATTCTGCCCTTTCCCTCGGGAAGGAGCTTTAAGACGTTGATAGATCCCTTGCCGCAAAGCACGCGGATCTTACCGTTTCCGACGCTTGCGACCTTGCCGTACTCCGCGTTTTCACTCTCGCGCTCGCAGATCTCGCTTTCAACGATTTTAAGGATCTTTCCGTCGGGCGTGTGAGTGAGAGCAAGAGGAATGGGAGAAAGACCTCTTATGAGATTATGAACAGTATCGCAGTCGAGAGAAAAATCTATCTGGCAATCCTCCTTCGTTATCTTAGAGGTGTGAGTCGATTTTGAGTGATCCTGCGGCTCGGGGGTTATCTCGCCCTTTTCGAGTCCGTCGATCGTATCGCGCAAAAGAGACGCGCCCAGCGCGCCGAGGCGGTCGTGGATGGTCTCGAAATTGTCGTTTTCGCCAATGGGGCATTCCGCCTTAAGGAGCATATCGCCCGTGTCGAGTCCCTCTGCCATAAACATTGTGGTGATGCCCGTCACCTTTTTACCGTCGATTATCGCTCTTTGCATTGGAGCTGCGCCGCGATATTCAGGGAGAAGTGAGCCGTGCACGTTGACGCATCCGTATTTGGGATAGTCGAGCACGTTTTTGGGAAGTATCTTGCCGTAAGCCACGACTGCGATGAGCTCGGGGTCAAGCTCTGCAAGGAGAGTGGCAAATTCCTCAGTACGCAAAGAATTGGGCTGATAAACGGGGATGCCCTGCTCCTGTGCGTAGACCTTTACGGGGGGAGGGGTAAGCACGTAGCCGCGTCCTTTTGGCTTATCGGGCTGGGTGACGACGCCTATGACGTCATAGCCGTTTTCGCACAAGCCCTTAAGGGAAAAGAGCGCAAAATCGGGTGTGCCCATAAACAGTATCTTCATTCTGATTACCTCTTTATCTTTCCTCAGGCGGTACCGTTTCAATGTCGGTAGCGATATCGATATAGAGCTTGCCGTCAAGATGATCGAGCTCGTGGCAGAGTGCTCTTGCAAGAAGCTCGCTTCCCGTGATGTCAAATTCCTCACCGTGACGGTTCGTTGCGCGCACGGTCACGTGCATAGGGCGCTTTACCGTGCCCCATTTATTTGGAACGGAGAGGCAACCCTCACTTCCTTCCTGCTCGCCCGAAAAGGCGATGATCCTTGGGTTAATGAGCTCGATGAGGTTGCCCTCCTCGACCTCGATAACGACCATTCTGCGAAGAATGCCGATCTGCGGTGCGGCAAGACCGATGCCGTTTGCCTCGCGCATCGTTTCTGCCATATCGTCAAGAAGGCGGATTATCTTGGGTGTTATCTCTTCAACGGGGCGGCACCTTTTGCGGAGTATTTCGTCGCCCACCTTTACTATTCTTAGTTTAGCCATTTGCTTTTATTCCTTTCTTTATCAAAGAGAAGACGGATTGAAATCAACCGAGAGCTGGGGCTCGTTTTTCTTTCTCTTTCCAAAAAATTTATATATCTGTGAGAACATCTCGCGGCTGTCCTTATTGAGCTTGCATTTTATGACCATTCTCATACGGTATTTGCCGTCAAGCTTATAAACGGGTGCCTCAAACGGGCCGTAGCATATCATAGGATTGCCCTTGAATTCTCCCTTCAGCTTTTCCTTTACCATATCGGAGAGCAGCTTTGAATCCTGCATTACTCTGTTTTCCTGCACTCCCGAGACCGTCAGAAGGACGATATCGCAGAAGGGCGGGAAGGAGAGAAGCTTTCGCGTTTTTATCTCGTTGTTGAAAAACGTTTTATAGTCCTGCCTGCAGGCAAGTAGGATCACGTCATTGTCGGGGTTCATCGTCTGGATGAGTGCCTTGCCCTCTTTTTTGCCCCTGCCGGCTCTGCCTATGACCTGGGTGAGAAGGGAAAATGTCTTTTCGCCCGCGCGGTAATCGTTGAGGTACAGGGACGTATCCGCACCGACTACACCGACGAGCGTGACGTCGGGGAAATCGTGGCCCTTCGTCACCATCTGCGTGCCGAGAAGGATGTCTGCCTTATGCTCTCTGAATTCGGTGAGCATATTGTCATAGGAGTTCTTGGATGCGGTGGTATCCGTATCCATTCTTATCGTCCTTGCCGTGGGATACAGCTCCCCGAGCCTTTGCTCAACAAGCTGAATGCCGATGCCCATTGGCTTTATGTGGCTGTTTCCGCATTCCGGGCAAGACGTTGGGGTGGGCATTCTTTTGCCGCACCAATGGCACACGAGCTCGCTCAGCTTGTAGAGCCTGTCCGTGTGGTGAGTCATGGGGACCGAGCAATTGGGGCAGCTTACTGCCACGCCGCAGGAGGCACAGGATACGAAATTGTGGTATCCGCGTCTGTTAAGGAAGAGGATGCTTTGATCCTTTTTGTGCAGATTGGTGCCTATCGCGTCGATAAGGGGCATTGACAAAGAAGAGTCGTTGCCGCTTCGAAGCTCTATCCTCATATCGGCTATCTCCACCTTCGGCAGCTTTGCGCCGCCGTAGCGTTTCTTTAGCTCGATCAATTTATATTTTCCTTCACGCGCCTTGTGATAGCTCTCGACCGACGGAGTTGCCGAGGCGAGAAGCAGCAAAGAATCGGTCCTCGCGCAGCGGAAGCGCGCGATATCCCTTGCGTGATATTTGGGGTTGTTGTCTGATTTATAGGTGTGCTCCTGCTCCTCGTCGATGATGATGAGTCCAAGATCGCGGACGGGTGCAAAGATGGCACTTCTCGTGCCGATCACGAGATCCGCCTCTCCGCGCTTTATCTTCATATACGCGTCAAGACGTTCTCCTCTTGAGAGGGAGGAGTGGATTATCGCAACCCTTTCGCCGTATCGCGAGCAGAAAAGGTCGACCGTCTGCGGTGTCAGCGATATCTCGGGGATCAGCATAATCACGCCCTTGCCCGAAAGAAGCGCGCGATCGATGAGCTTCATCATCACGCAGGTCTTTCCGCTTCCGGTTATACCGTGAAGCAGGGCGCAGGAAGGCTTTCTTTCGTCGAGCATTTCGTTAAGAGAGGCAAGCGCGCTCTCTTGCTCGCTTGTAAGTGTCAGGGCCTTTGCGTGATTTTGTCTGCTCTTGTGCTCGTACGGATTGCGGTAGATGCTTTCGACCTCTTTTTCAAGGTATCCCTTTTTGACGAGCGCGGCTATCTGCGCGTCGGTGACGTCAAGTGTTGCCTTGATATCGTCTGCGCAAATCCTTTCGCGGAGCGAAACGAGGGAAAGTATATTCCTTTGATCCTCGCTTCGGAGCTTTTTATAGCCCGATACCGTCTCGCCCGTGCCGAGCAGAGAAGCGAGGGCATTGTTTTTCAGTGAGAGAACGTAGTATTTTTTGTCCTTGCCTACGGTCCTGTGCTTGATATCAAAGTCCTTTTTGATATATTCTTGCGCAACGAGCGCTGATAACGCCTTATGTGCGCCAAGTCCGAAGGCTTCGGTCAGTGCTTTAAGGGGGACTTTGCCCCTTTCCTTTATAAAATTGAAAACGTCGGGGTATATCTCGCCGCACTCTGCGCCTTCTGTCACCTCGTAAGTAGTGACTATATCCGAGAGTGCGCCGTTCGGGATCATTGCGCGTACTGCATCGCCAAAGGTGCAAAGCGTTTGCTCCTTCATAAAGCGGCACAGGGCAAGCTCTTCCTCGCTGAGCTTTATCTCCTCGGATGCGAGAGCCATAACGGATTTTGTCTTTTCCGTCACGTCCCCTTGGCATACGTCGGTGACAAGACCTATCTGCGTTCTGTTTGCCTTACTGAAGGGAACGACCACGAAGCTGCCCCTTGATATCTGCGACGAGAGGTCGTGGGGAACGAAATAGGTATATTCGTTGTCTATATGATAGGGATTATCCAAAAGATGTATCTTTACGTATCTTATATCCATTCCGATCTCCTTTCCTTGCGCAAGTGAAACGATGGCGGAGAAAACCCTCTCCGCCTACGTTTGCAAATTATTCCTCGATATCTTCAACGGGAGCGTCACAGGGTACTTCCTCTGTGAGTACTTCCTGTTCAGCAGTTTTTTCAAGACGGCAGATCTCGTATCTTCCGTCGTGAAGGCGGGTGATGGCGTTTTTGATCGCCTTTTCGTCCTTGAGGTCCTTATCGATGTTGTTGATAAGGCTTCTGTCGCTCTCTTTGTTTCCCGTCATTGCCTTTTCCGCCTCGGTTCTCTGTCTTACGTATTCATCGGTAAGCATGCGGGCGCATTTAGCCGTTGCGAGTGTGAGCTCATAACGGTTGTATTCTTCTTTTGTGAGTTCTTTGATGGTTGGATGAAGCATTTTTATTTTCTCCTTAAATTTAAGTTATTAATTTTCAAAATATTTTTTTGCTGCATCGGGCTGGCGGTGCTGTGCAAGCTTTTCTGCACGGACGATCGCCTTGATGTCGTCCGCTGCTACGGACGAGCCGCCGTTGTAGTTATAAACGATGTAATCGTAGGCGTCGATCTGCTCGATCTCGCGCTTTGCCTTTTCAAGGCGCTTCTGTATTACCTCTTCTGTCTCGGTGCCTCTGCCGCGGAGTCTTTCCTCTTGGATGGCAAAGGTCGGGGGAATGAGCATTATGAGGACCGCGTCGGGGAATATCTTCTTGACGTTCTTTGCGCCGTCGCACTCTATCTCAAGTATGAGGTTTTTACCGCTTTCAAGCACTGCCATCGCCTCTTTGAGGGGAGTGCCGTAATAGTTATCGCAGTACGTGGTGTATTCGAGAAATCCGTTTTCGTCTATGCGGCGCTGAAATTCCTCGCGGTCGATGAAGTGATAGTTTACACCGTTCACCTCTCCCGGACGGGGAGCACGCGTGGTGGCAGAAACGGAAAATACGAAATCTCCCGTTGCGATGAGCTGTGAATTTACGGTGCCCTTGCCGCTTCCTGCGGGGCCCGAAACAACGATAAGCAATCCGCGTCTCATTCCTCTTCCTCCTGTGTGTCTTCCTCGTAAGAGGTATCGTCCATTCTGTTTGCGATAGTCTCTGCGCCTATTGCAGAGAGGATAACGTGCTCTGAATCCGTGATTATTACGGCTCTCGTTCTCCTGCCGCAGGAAACGTCTATGGTTCTGCCGTCCTCCTTTGCATCCTGAACGAGTCTCTTTATAGGTGCGGAGTCGGGGCTCGCTATTGCGACGATCCTTTCAACAGCTACCATATTACCAAAGCCAATATTGATGAATTTCATTTTTTGTCATTCCTTTCTCAGCATTGATCATTCTATGTTCTGTATTTGCTCTCTTATTTTTTCAAGCTCGCATTTGATGTCCACAACGATATGCGCTATCTCGGAATTTGAGCATTTAGAGCCTATGGTGTTCGTTTCGCGGTTCATCTCCTGCATAAGGAAGTCGAGCTTGCGTCCTGCGGGATCCTTTGACGAAAGGATGTCCTCAAAGGTCTTGAAGTGTGAGCGAAGTCTGACGATCTCCTCGTCGACTGCGACCTTATCTGCAAATATCGCACATTCGGTGAGGATCCTGTTTTCGTCAAGTGTCACCTTATTGTCGGAGAGCACCGCGCGGAGCTTTTCCTCAAGCCTTGCGCGGTAGGACTTGACGTCCACCTCACTGTGGGCTTCGACCACGTCGACGTTTTTGTTTATTGCCGCGATCTTGCTTCGAAGGTCCGCTTCGATATTTGCGCCCTCGCGCTCTCTTGCGGTGATGAATTTTTCAATCGCCTTATCAAGTACGGATGAAAGATCGAGCCAATCCTGCTCCTCATCCTCCTCAAGCTTGCTGAGGGTGAAGATATTGCTGTCGCGCTGAAGGGTCGCGACCGTGATCTCGCCGGGGAGGTCAAGTGCCTCCTTTAGCTGCTTGAGCGCCTCGTAGTAAGCCCTTGCATACTCCTCGTTAAGGGATATCGCCACATCGGACGAGCCAACGTTCTCGATGCTGATGCTTACGTCCACCTTTCCGCGGCTGATGCCGTGGGACTGAAGATACGGCTTGATCTTTTCCTCAAGGAAGGAGTAGTTTCTCGGCAATCTCACCGAGCAATCAAAATACCTGTTGTTGACGCTTTTGATCTCGACGGTGATATTCTTTTCGTTTACTGTTTCGGAATGGCGTCCGAACGCGGTCATACTCTTAATCATTTTTATGTTTCCTTAAAAATAACAATATATATTCAGTTTATTTTAATATATTTACGCCGATTTGTCAACTGTTTTTTTATTATTATATAATCTTTACATTAAAAAATCGTGAAAAAGCAAGAAAAACCGGATGCGAAGTGTAAATTTTTTATAAACTTTTAAAAAATTCTAAAAATAGATAAAAAAACTCTTGCAAAATAGAGAAAAATGTTTTATAATAAATTGTAAAACTATGCTTTACGGCATTTATGGAGGTAAATTTATTATGATTATGGCTGGCGATTTCAGAAACGGCGTAACCTTTGATATGGGTGACGGCACGGTTTGGCAGGTTGTTGAATTTCAGCACGTTAAACCCGGCAAGGGCGCTGCTTTTGTTAGAACAAAGATGAAAAACGTCATCACAGGCGGTGTTGTTGAAAGATCCTTCAACCCCACTGACAAATTTGAGAACGCTCATATCGACAGAAAGGATATGCAGTATTCCTACACAGACGGTGATCTCTACTACTTTATGGATATGGAAACATACGACATGCTTCCTCTTAACGCAGACAAGCTCGGCGACAACTTCAAGTTCGTTAAGGAAGAAATGATGGTTAAGATCATCTCCTACAAGGGCAACGTATTCAGCGTTGAGCCCCCCACATTCGTTGAGCTTGCAGTTGCTCAGACAGACCCCGGCTTTGCAGGCAACACAGCTACAAACACACTCAAGCCCGCTACTCTTGAAACAGGCGCGGTTATTAAGGTTCCGCTTTTCATCAACGAGGGTGAAGTCCTTAAGATCGACACAAGAACGGGTGAGTATCTCTCCCGTGCATAATCAAGCTTAAACATTTTTTGTGCTGTTTTACGGCGAAAGGAGTAAATTATGACACTTTACGAAAAGGCTGCTTATTTGCGCGGTCTTGCTGACGGCGTTGATCTTGATAAGACAACTCCCGAGGGCAAGCTTATTGCTGCGCTCCTTGATCTCGTTTCCGACATTGCTGACGAGGTTGAGGCTATAAACGAGGATATCGCCGATCTTCAGGATTACGTTGAAGAGGTTGACGAGGACCTTGCTGACGTTGAGGATTTCCTTGACGAGGAATGCGACGGCGACTGCGAGAATTGCGATTGCGACGGCGATTGCGACGATTGCGAGTTCGGCGATTGCGACGGCGATTGCGATTGTGATTGCGACGATGACGACTGCGACGGTTTCTTTGCAGTTGAATGCCCCAATCCCGAGTGCAACGAGATGATCTACTTCGACGAGACCATCGATCCCGATAATCTCATCTGCCCCTCTTGCGGACAGAAGATCGATTGCGAGTTCGTTGAGGACGAAGAAGAGGACGAAGAATAATAGCGAACTTTGAATAAGTCCGCAAAGTAAAACGAATTAATCGGAGAGATCTTTGGCGGGTTTCTCCGATTTTTGCCCGAAAGGACTGCTTTATGAAATTGATGTTTGCCTCCGATATACACGGAGATATTGAATGTGCCAAAAAGACCGTTGAGGCGTTTAAGAGAGAGGGTGCTGTAAGGCTCTTTTTGCTTGGCGATATCCTTTACTTTGGGCCGAGAAACAAGCTGACGCCCACTTATGCGCCACAGTCTGTAATTGAGCTTCTCAACAGCTATAAGGACAGGGTTGTTTCCGTTCGCGGTAACTGTGATGCGGAGATAGATCAGATGCTTCTTGAATTTCCTATAATGGCGGAGTATTCTTACGTTTTTGCAGATGGACTTTCAATGCTCCTGACACACGGGCACAAGATAAATACGGATAGCGCGGCCAATCTTAAAGATGGGGAGATCCTTATCCACGGACACACGCACGTGCTTTGCATAAGAGAGTTCGGAAGAGGAAATATATATTTGAACCCCGGCTCGACTACTTATCCAAAGGAGGGCAATCCACCCTCTTATATGACGTATGAAAACGGTGTTTTTGAGATCAAGCATCTTGAAAGCGGAGAAATTATAAAGAAAATTGATTTAAGAAAGGAATAAACTATTATGGCTAAGATTATTCAGAGTGCAGAAGAGTTTGATGCGCTTTTGCAGAGCGATAAGCCCGTTCTCGTTGACTTTTTCGCTACCTGGTGCGGCCCTTGCAAGATGTTTGCGCCCACCTTTGATGAGTATGCGGAGGATCACGTTGACGTGGCTTGCGTTAAGGTTGATGTTGCCCAGAACGGCGACGTTGCAAGAAGATATGGCATTATGAGTATTCCCACTATCATTCTTTTCAAGAACGGCGAGCTCGCGAAAAAGAACGTAGGCACGCTTGACCTCGAAGAGCTTGAAGATTTTGTTGACTGATAACGGAGGTTTATTATGAAAGGCTTATTGATAACATTGGCAGTATTTCTCAGCATCATTCTCGTTGCGTTGCTTGGCTTCAGGCTTTATGACTACGCAGGAGCAGCTGAGTTCTATAACAATTCCGACAAGGTTTTTAAAACCCCCGGTGTTAATGATTCCAATTTCGTTCCCCAGGGTATGACCTACGATGAAGAGAGCAAGACCTTCTTCTTTACAGGTTATATGGGTAAGCCCATTCTCGGTGAACTTGGCGACGACGTTGCTTCCCGCGTTTACGTTCGTGACGCAGAGGGAAAGGTGACGTTCACAAGACTTCTCAACGCTGACGGTACTCCCTATACTGACCACACCGGCGGTATCGAGTATTTTGGCGACTTCATTTACGTGACCGGTGAGGACAGCCATGGACTTGATGTTTTCTCCGCGGCAGATATTCTTGCAGGTAAGGAAGAGACAAGAATGCTCGGAACAGTCAAGACCTACAACTCCCCCGCACACACATACACCTTCGATTACGAGGGCGAAAGATACATTCTTGCAGGCTCCTACCACAAGGACGAAACGGTTTACCTCACACCCGAGCACGAGAGAATCACAACTCCCAACGGAGATGAGAATACTTCCGTTATGACTGTTTTCAAACTTAGTGAGAGCGCAGAGTTCGGCATTGAGCCCGCACCCGTTGCGATCATCTCCGCAAGACATATGATCCAGGGTATCTGCATGACTCCCGACGGACAGATGGTGGTTTCATCCTCTTGGGGTCTTGCAACGTCCAATCTCTTCTTCTACGATATGCAGAAGATGCAGCACGTTGAGGACTATAGATACGAGGGAACTATCACGTACGGTGACCTTGAGGACGAAAATGCGGAAAGATATGAAGAGGATTTCGGCTTTACAGTGGACCTTTACTATCTTGACGACTCCTGCCTTGTTGATACCGTAGTTGCTCCCCCTATGAGCGAAGAGCTCGTTTGCCTCGACGGCAGAATAATCGTGTTCTGTGAGTCTGCGTGCAACAAGTATCTCTTCGGTAAGCTCACAACGGGCTTCGATACCTACGGATATAACTACAATAAAATCAGATAAACGAAATTTAAGCCTCCCGCAACCGCGGGAGGCTTTTTTGAGAAGATACAAAAAGAAGGATTTTTCGCACAGAAGTTACAAAGGAAAGAAGATGTTCTTTTTTGAAAAAAAGAACCAAAAAACTT
>CALGCW010000271.1 GCA_937884385.1 uncultured Clostridia bacterium
ACGTAAGCGTTAAGATACGCAAAGGAGAGACAATTGCCATCGTAGGCAGAAACGGCGCGGGTAAAACCACACTTGTAAAGCTTTTGATGAGGCTTTACGATGCCACAAGCGGTAAGATCATGCTCGATGGGCGCGACATCAAGCAATACGATCTGACGAGCTACCGCGATACCATTGGGGTGGTTATGCAGGACTACAAGCCATTGGCGCTTAGCGTTGCCGAAAACGTGCTTGGGCGTCCGTATGAATCCGAGGACGAGGAAACTGTTCTTCGTGCGCTTGATAGGGTAGGACTTCTTGACAAAGTGCAAAGCACAAAGAACGGTATTCATACGCTACTGACGAAGGAATTTTCAAAGGACGGCTTGATACTTTCGGGCGGCGAGGCGCAAAAGCTTGCAATCGCGGCGATCTATGCCAAAAACTGCAATACCGTTATTTTAGACGAGCCATCCTCGGCGCTTGATCCTTTGGCAGAGCGCCAAATGTACGACACGATGCGCGCCGCCTGCAAGGGCAAAACGATGGTATTTATCTCGCACAGGCTATCCACGGCGGTCGATGCCGACAGGATACTTCTTATGGATAACGGCGAAATAAAGGAATCGGGTACGCACGGTGAGCTTATGGCACGCGGCGGGCTGTATGCCGAGATGTTCACTATTCAGGCAAGCCAATATAAAGAGGGCATGAAAGGGGAGACGCTGTGATGAGCAAAGAAAGAAATTCGTGGCGGCATATTCTTAAAAACAACCTCTTTTCCATGCGCTTTCTGTGGCAGTATTCAAAGCCGTATTTTTTCTTTTCGATTCTGCGTATTCTTACACGCGGCATCGAGTCCCCGATATCCCTGCTTCTGATCAGCAGACTCTATACGATGCTTGACGGCAATGGCTCTTTTGCCGAGGCGCTTTATATCACACTCGGGATGCTTGCGCTGAAGGTCGGCGTCGGTGCGTGGAATCAGGTCTACAATACTTATATAACACCTATATATAAAGAAAAATTGCACTACCGCATACAGCTTGAAATGTTTGAAAAGGCGAGAAGGATCGAGCTTGCAAAATACGACGATCCCGCCTTTTACAATGATTTCATTTTGTCCATGCAGTTTACCGATTCATATTTTATGACGGCGATAAAAAATCTTTCGGATCTGCTCGGTGCGGTTTTGACGATAGCCTCGGTATTCCATATTTTGATCAGCGTAGACGTCACCACCTGCCTTGTGATACTGATAAGCTCTTTCTTGTCGGCGTATCTAAACAGAAAGCTGAAAAAAGTGAGGCTTGACGAGAAGATCGCACTTGCGGAAAACGAAAGAAAGAGCAAATACGTTGAGCGCACCTTTAAACTTGCAGACCACGCAAAAGAGCTGAGAATGACGCGCTTTAAGGAGTGCATCGACAATAAATACGATGAGGCGACCGAGGAGTTCAGCACGCTTACCAAGCGTTTCGGCAAAAAGAAAACGCTGTGGGACGGCTTGATATTTTTGAACCTACAGCTTGTATACGGCATCGTTATCGCTATGCTCTTATACAAGCTTGCTGTCGCGGGAACGATCACGCTCGGTGAATTTGCCGTAGTCGTCAATGCAAATATGACCTTTAGAGATAAGCTAAAAAAGATAAGCGATTTTATTACGAAGCTACCGACGCAGAGCAAGCAAATGGATATGGTAAGGGCGTTTATCTCAAAGGATGCGCAAGAAGAAAAGCGCAAGGATATCCCCGCGCTTGAGTATATTGAGTTTCGCGGCGTTTCGTTTGGATATGCCGATGGCAAGGAGATCTTGCACGACGTTTCGCTCACCATTCGCAAAAACGAAAAGCTTGCTATCGTAGGCTCTAACGGCGCGGGAAAGACCACCTTCGTGAAGCTGCTTTTGGGATTATATCAGCCGAGCAGCGGATGTATCCTTTATAACGGCATAGATATTCGCGAGTTTGATGAGGAAAGCTATAGACAAAGGCTTTCGGCTGTTTTTCAGGATTATCGGATATTTGCCGCGACGTTAGCCGAAAACGTCCTTGGTGACGAATTTTGTGCCGACAAAGAGGAGCTTGTGAAGAATGCGCTGCGCTTTACAGGCTTTGAGCGCGACGTGCTTGCGTGGCGCGATGGTATACACACGGTCCTTACGCGCGAGTTTGACGAAAAGGGCAGAAATCTGTCGGGCGGTGAGGCGCAAAGAATAAGACTTGCAACGCAGATAGGCTCTGCGCTTATGGGAGTTCTTTATATACTTGATGAGCCAAGTATAGGATTGCATCAAAGGGATAATGATAAGTTATTAAAGACACTTAAGAATCTTAAAGATTTGGGAAATACTTTACTTGTTGTAGAACACGATGAAGATACTATTAGAAATGCTGATTATATTGTAGATATTGGTCCAAAAGCAGGTGTAAATGGTGGTGAAATTGTTGCTTATGGTGAGGGAGTAGATGCAATTACTAAGGTCAAAGATTCTATTACAGGTAAGTATTTGAGTGGAGAATATTCAATTCCAATTCCTGAAAAAATCAGAGAAGGTAACGGTAATTATTTACAAATAAGAAATGCGCATTTGAATAATTTAAAGAATATTGATTTAGATATTCCGAATGGGAAAATTGTAGTGCTTACAGGTGTTTCAGGCTCAGGTAAATCAACATTAATGCAAGATTTGATTTATGAATATGCTATTCATAAACTGAGAAAAAACAAGCCAAAACCACAAGGTGTTGATGAAATATTAGGCTTTGAAAACTTTGATAAGATTATTGACATTGACCAGTCTCCGATTGGTAGAACTCCACGTTCTAACCCAGCGACTTATACAGATGTATTTACGCCAATTCGTGAATTATATGCTAAAACTAATGAAGCCAAAATGCGAGGCTATAAGCCTGGAAGATTTAGCTTTAATGTTAAAGGTGGAAGATGTGAAGCTTGCGAAGGTGATGGAGAGAAAAAAG
>CALGCW010000272.1 GCA_937884385.1 uncultured Clostridia bacterium
AAGAAAGAGACCCGGTATGTACATTGGTACTACCTCTATCGGCGGTCTTCACCATCTCGTTTACGAGATCGTGGACAACTCCATAGACGAGGCTCTTGCGGGTCACTGCGACAAGATAACCGTCACCATAAATCCCGATAATTCGGTGACTGTTGAGGACAACGGCCGAGGCATCCCCTCGGCAATACATCCGAAGCAGGGAATACCCACCCCCGAGGTCGTTTACACGATCCTTCACGCGGGCGGTAAATTCGGCGGAGGCGGATACAAGATCGCGGGCGGTCTTCACGGCGTTGGTGCGTCCGTTGTTAACGCGCTCTCCGAGTGGCTTGAGCTTGAGGACGTTTATGATGGAAAGGTATATACGGAACGATTTGAACGCGGCAAGGTGGCGCGTGCTTTTGCGTGCATTGGAGATGCTTCATACAAGCCAAGCGGCGTTAAGGTCACCTTTAAGCCCGACCCCGAGATATTCGAGGATACCGTTTTTGTTTACGAAACGCTTGAGAACCGTATGCGCGAGCAGGCGTTCCTTAACGCAGGCGTTCGCATTGCGCTTATTGACGCGCGCGGTGAGGAGATAGTCGAAAACGAGTTCGTATATGAGGGCGGTATAAAGAGCTTTGTCACGCACCTCAACAACAACCGTCACAACGAGCTCATCCACCCCGAGGTCATCTATATGCGCGGTGAGAAGGGAACGAGCGTTGCAGAGGTAGCTTTGCAGTACAATGACAGCTACAACGAGCTTATTCTCTCGTTTGCAAACAATATGCACACTATTGAAGGCGGTACGCACGAGACGGGCTTCAAGAGCGCTATTACCAAGGTCCTTAACGATTACGCGCGCAAGGCGGGAATTCTCAAGGACAGCGACAAAAATCTCTCCGGCGAGGACGTTCGTGAGGGTCTTTGCGCCATCATCAGTGTTAAGCTTGAGGATGCGCAGTTTGAGTCGCAGACAAAGGCGAAGCTCGGAAACAGTGAGGTGAGAACTCTTGTTGAGAGTATCGTGAACGCGAAGCTCTCCGAATACTTCGAGGAGAACCCCACCGTTGCCAAGAATATTCTTGACAAGGCTCTTGCGGCATCCCGTGCGCGTGAGGCTGCAAGAAAGGCACGCGAGCTTACACGGCGCAAGGGTGTGCTTGGCGGCTCTACGCTCCCCGGCAAGCTTCGTGACTGCCAGGAGAGAAGAATTGAAGTGACTGAGCTTTATCTTGTAGAGGGAGACTCTGCGGGCGGTTCTGCTACGCAGGGAAGAAACTCCAAGTTCCAGGCTATTTTGCCCCTTCGCGGTAAGGTGCTTAACGTTGAAAAGACGAGAGTGGACAAGGTGTATTCGAACCTTTCTCTCATTCCGATCATTCAGGCGCTCGGCTGCGGCATTGGCGAGGAATTTGACATTGCAAAGCTTCGCTACGGCAAGATAATCATTATGGCGGATGCCGACGTTGACGGCTCGCACATCAGAATACTTCTTCTTACGTTTTTCTTCCGTCACATGCGTCAGCTTATCGACGACGGACACATCTATCTTGCACAGCCCCCGCTTTACAGGGTCTACAAGAGAACGGGCGGCAGAAATCAGCAGGAATACTATGCTTTCTCCGATGCGGAGAGGGATAAATATATTGAATTGCTCGGCGGACACAATGTTGAAGCAGACCGCTACAAGGGTCTTGGTGAGATGGACGCAGAGCAGCTTTGGGAGACGACCATGAATCCCGAAACCAGAACGCTCCTCAAGGTGACGACCGAGGATGCGGCAGCTTGTGATGCGATGTTCTCGCTTCTTATGGGTGACAAGGTTGAGCCCAGACGTGAGTTCATCGAGCAGAATGCAAAATTTGCAGAAAATCTTGATATTTAAGGAAAGGAGAGTTCACGATGGCAGAAAACAGAAACCACGACAATGAAAGAATTGAATTTCCCGAACAGAAGATCGTTGACGTCGAGATGAAAAGGGAAGTTGAGCGCTCCTTTATAGAATACTCAATGTCAGTTATCGCTTCGCGTGCTCTCCCCGACGTGCGCGACGGTATGAAGCCCGGTCAGAGAAGGATCCTTTACGCGATGTATGAGGACCATCTCACAAGTGACAAGCCCTTCAGAAAGAGCGCTACGACGGTCGGAAACGTGCTTGGACGCTATCATCCCCACGGTGACGCAGCCGTTTACGGCACGATGGTGCGTATGGCGCAGGATTTCTCTTACAGATACACCCTTGTTGACGGTCACGGAAACTTCGGCTCGGTAGACGGTGACGGCGCTGCTGCTTACCGTTATACAGAGGCGCGTCTTTCCAAGATATCGGACGAGCTTATGCGCGATCTCGACAAGAACGTAGTCGTTATGACGAGAAACTTTGACAACCGTCTTGACGAGCCCACGGTACTTCCCGCGCGCTTCCCGAACCTTCTCGTTAACGGCTCGGTCGGTATTGCGGTAGGTATGGCGACGAACATTCCCACTCACAATCTCGGTGAGGTCATCGACGGCACCATTTACAGAATGGACAATCCCGAATCCACCGTTGACGAGCTTATGGAGTATATCAAGGGTCCCGATTTCCCCACGGGCGCGACCATTTACGGTGTAAACGGTATTATCGAAGCTTACAGAACGGGTAAGGGACGCATTGTGGTTCGCGCAAAGGCGCGCATTGAAGAGGAGAATCGCCGTATCATCTTTACGGAGATCCCCTATATGGTAAACAAGTCCACTCTCTGTGAGAGCATAGGCAACCTCGTTAACGAAAAGAGAATCGAGGGCATAACCGACATCCGCGACGAATCCGGACGAGGCGGAATGAGAATAGTTATTGAGTATCGCCGTGACGCGAACGCGCAGGTCATCCTCAATCAGCTTTACAAGTTCACGCAGCTTCAGGAGACCTTTGCGGCGAATATGCTTGCGCTCGTCAACAACGAGCCAAAGACTCTTTCTCTCCCCGAAATTCTTGACCACTACATCGCTCACCAGGAGAGCGTTATTATAAGAAGAACGCAATACGATCTCGAAAAGGCTCTTGCGCGTCAGCACATCCTTGAGGGATACAAGATCGCTAACGACAATATCGACGAGATCGTTGAGCTTATGAAAACGTCGAAGTCCATTCCCGATTCCAAGGAGAGACTTATGGAAAGATACGGTCTTTCCGAGATCCAGGCTCAGGCAATCGTTGAGATGACTCTCGGTAGACTTACGGGTCTTGAGCGCCAGAAGATAGAGGACGAGCTTGCAAGGCTTTGCGCTCTTATTGCCGATCTTCGCGACATTCTTGCAAATGAGTGGAGAGTTAAGGCTATTATCAAGGAAGAAATGCTTGAAATAAAGAGGAAATTTGCCGACGAGAGAAGAACGGAGATCGTTCCCGCAGAGGACGATATCCTTCTTGAGGACCTTATCGAGCGTCACGAGTGTATTATCACGCTTACGCACTCGGGATACATCAAGCGTCAGCCTGCGGATACTTATTCCGCACAGCATCGCGGCGGCAAGGGAATCATTGGTATGACCACCAAGGAAGAGGACTTTATTGAAAAGGTCATCGGCGTTCATTCTCACTCCCATCTTATGTTCTTTACGAACATAGGTAAGGTATTCATGAAGAAGGCTTACCAGATCCCAGAGGCGTCGAGAACGGCGAAGGGCACTTATATGACAAACATCCTTGAGCTTGAGGACGGCGAAAAGATCACGGCGATGATCTCCGTGCCCGAATTCAACGAAGAAGAATATCTCATTATGGTGACCAAGTACGGTATCATCAAGAAGACGCTTCTTTCTGAGTATGAATATCAGCGCAAGGGCGGAAAGAAGGCTCTTAAGCTTGACGAGGATGACGAGCTCGTATTCGTTATGAGAACGAAGGGTGACAGCGGTCTTATCCTTGCTACGCGCCACGGCTATGCTACTCGCTTTGACGAGGGAAATGTGCGTGCTATGGGACGTGTTGCAAGAGGTGTGCGCGGTATGAAGTTCCGTGTTGAGGGCGACTACATCTGCGGCGTTGCTGTTGTTGACGAGAGCAAGAAGCTCCTTACCGTCACCGAGAACGGCTTCGGTAAGAAGACGAGCTTTGAAGACTTCCGCGAAATGAAGAAGAGAGGCGGTATGGGTGTTTACTGTCACAAGATCAACGAGAAGACGGGCCTTCTTGCAGGCATCACCGTTGTTGACGATGACAGTGACGTTATGCTCATTACCGACCAGGGTCAGATGATAAGAATTCACGCGAGCGACGTTTCAACGTATTCGAGAAGCGCGGGCGGTGTTATTATTATGAGACTTGCTGACGGTCAGCGCGTTGTTAACTTTACAAAGGTTGCGCGCGAGGAGCCCGAGGACGAGGTTGCACCTTCCGTTGAAGCGGAGGAGGGCGTTGAAGAGATCATCGAGGTATTGGACGAGGCAAACGAGTCTACAGACGCAGATGAGGCGGTCGACGTGCCCGAGGATACCGACGGTGAGGAATAATCTCCAAACAACAAAAAACTAAACAATTAAACAATAAAGCCCGACGCACCGCGTCGGGCTTTGTTTTGCTAATTTGAATAGATCATTCCGTCACTTCTTCAATGACGGGCGATTTTTCCTTGATGATGGCTATATTGCCGCCGGCACTAGACTTCAAATATTTGCACATTTTACATTCGGCATAGCCGATAATATTTGAAGAGGTCCAAATATGTCCCAAATTGCCTCCCGTTGTCGCTCCGCACGAACACGCTGATTTGTGATAAAACGCATCTACAGACTTATATTTATCATATGTATGGGACAACGTTGCTTCATATCCACAGTCTACACACACGCCTGTATGTGTATTCACATCTACATATTCACAAGAATAATTATGTGTTGCAGTATAAGAGTAATTGCATTGAGCACATCGAACAATATGAGAGGTATCATTGCCGAACACATCAATATATTCCAATTGGTGTACGGATTTGTTGTTTTCATTAGCTACATGACCGCATGTGTATATATGTTGGCTTTCATTGTACATCTCATACGTACATTCGTGCTCCGGATGACAAGGAAAATAACACGAGCAATACGAGTCCCCATCAGAAGAAACATAATTATTAGAATGCGAATGCTCGTTGTTGAATTCTATTGTTATTGCGCCGCCCAAAACTATATATCCCGTTGTCGATAAGGCAACATGATAGAGCCCATTTTTGCCCCCCAAATGACAATACAATTCATCAGTTTCATCATTATAATCGTATGCAATAAAAGCGTGACCTTTCAGATTGGCATTGGCTGCTGTTAAAATAACAGGAATACCTTGATTAATCTTGTCGATAGTATATGCTCGTATGTTTGCAGGAGTCGCAATATACTCTACCTCAACATCCGACGAAGCAAATCCTTTTATATCATACAAATAGTGTTCCAATAATTCTTTAATCTCCCATGTATGCAAGCCAAATGGCAAGTGTAAATTGTCTCTTCCCAATCTTATCAGTTCAAAATGAAAATGTGTATTTGAATGTTCTGTAACTATAAGATTATACTCACTAGCGCTAAACTTATACTCACGAGGAAGCCCTGCGTTTGTTATTAACGGATCGATGACTCCCTCATCTCCTATAATGCCGGGAGAGCTTGTAACATTCGATATTGGAAGATTAGAATTAAAATTCGTACTTGGTTGGTCATAGCTATCATCACAATTGGAGTGCTGATAATCATCATCGCAAATAATATGATCATTCCAGTATGAATCGTAATATGATAGTAGCATTGCCGCGGAAACATAGCCACATGTTCCAATATGATTAAACGCAAAATTTGATGACAAATTATAAAAATAGTGTGTGGAATAATTATCTAAAAACAATTGGATCTCTTGTTGCACACTTCCTGTTGGGATTACTATATTATCTAACAAAATTTCATTCGCATTAAATTCTTCGCCTGTACTTTCACACAAGAACGAATCATTTGATATATTTGGGTTGATCTTGGCACCAAGAGCATCATTAGTAATATAAAACTCATTATTACAAGGCGATGCTACAAGAAAAATTGATATGCCAATCAATACGAATAAAGCTATTTTCTTCATAATCATTCCTCCACATTAATAATTACAATATTATCAAGAAGCATTTGGCATATTTCCTCAAGCTTCTCGGCAGATGGCTCAATTTCGGAGCAAACCGTCACGGTGACTGTTTCAACATCATTCACATAGAGCTTGTAAATATATTCGTAACCATAATACCTTGCATACGAAAGAGTATCTATACTAAACGAGCTAATATCCTCACTGTGTGCCGACGTATTAGAGGATATAAGCTCAATTCTCATCTCATCGGATTGATAAAAATTATAGTTGGGAGTCATGTACCGACACTGGATCTGATACGCGCGTTCAATGATAGAACCATTAGCGGAAGCTTCGTCCATATAAAAGATCATATCGAAAGAAAATGCTTTGCCGTGAGTCTTGTCATAGAACTCATCGTATATGTTTTCTCCGGTAAAAAGGTTTCTTCTAAAGTCCTGCGTCGTCCACGCTTTATATAAATACGTTTCAATGCCGCTTGACTCGGGAAAATCAAATAAAACGAATGTAAAGGTAAAATCATCTCGCTTTGAATTGTATTTGCTAACAAATTCCGCAAAGTCCTCGCACGAGTCAAATGGAAGAGAAGAAGAAACTGTACCTCCAAAAGGGCCGCAAGACGTTAACAACAATACAAGCATCAGTATACAAATTATTTTTTTCATAGAAGTTCTCCTTAGATTAGTTTCAAAATAATAATGCGGCTACCAGCCGCGCTTTTGCGAATGAGTAGTTTCATAACACCGCGCTCCTTTAGCTTTTTGAGGTTTTTAATACCCCTCTATATAATAATACCTGTTTTCTTCGCGAAATTCTTCAACTTTTCTGAAAAAAAGTTAAAAAATAGTTGAGAAAATATAAAAAGCGCGGGATCGTTTCTATAATAGTCTTGCGTATTGTATTCTTTGTTTAGGAAATAATCACTCATTTATTTCATAATCTGTGATATATTTTTCACTAACTGCCGAGTTGGTGAAGCTCAACAGCTGTATACATAATAAGCATATTACCACTATTGATAATACTCTTTTCGTGTTTTACTCCTTTCTACACAACAATGGTATATAGATTCTCAAGCAACAGTTTACAGATTTCATCAACTTCTTTTTCAGATAATTTGTTTGTGCTTTCTATGGTAAACCGAGCGATTTCGTGTGTGCCATATATCAAAGACATTTTGCATGAATACATGTAATTATCTTCATTAAAAACAATATTATCAAAATTCAGAAGCGAAACATCTATAGTTTCTGTAGCATTAGCAGCATAATCGCAGTACACATTGTGCCCATCAACTTTCATATTGATTCTAACATTGGAATCCATTATTTGATAATCATATTTTGGCTTGATTCCTAACAATTCATATATCACACCATGTTCAACGGTTGTAAGTACCGAATACTGGTACGAATCAATATCTATGCTTTCGCAATCCGAGAAAAGAAAAAATGTGTATTGTTTTTCATTATATAGGGTGTCACCATCACTCAAATATTGTAAGAACTCTTCTGTAGAAGCAAAACTTGTTGTGAAGATTGGTAGCCTACCACCCATATTATCGCATGAAACTAATGTAAAGGCCATAGCTAACAGAAGAAAGACTATGCCTGATTTGACGAGAGCTCCTTTTTTTCTTATAAGCATTTTTGATCTCCTCCAATGGTTATTAATAATATTTTTTAGTTTGAGTAGACTTTGCGGCTGTTAGCCGCGCTTTTGCGAATGAGTAGTTTCATAACACCGCGCTCCTTTGGCTTTTTGAGGTTTTTATTACCCCTCTATATGATAATACCTATTTTTTTCGCGAAATTCTTCAAATTCTCTGAAAAAAGTTAAAAAATATAAAAAGCGCAGAGAAAGGCTGTTTTGCCCTACTCTGCGCCTTTTCGGGCACTTTTTATAGCTTTGTCCGCTTTATATGTATATGTTATCACACTTATATATCATTGTCAAGAAAAATCCGCCGCAGATGCGGCGGATTTCTATTTCTTCGATTTATTTATTACGCGCCCTGGCTTTCACCTGTGACAGTGAAGGTGACGTTAGTGAATTCGATCACTGTGCCGCGGTTTGCGAACATTCCGACGTACATATACTGTGTATCGCGGGCAAAGAAGTCGAAGTCAACGTGCGTGCTTGTATAGGTCTGTCCACCGTAGGTGACGGTGACGATAACGGTCTGGCCTATTCTTTCAATGGTGGCGGTGAAGGTATCGTCAACTGCCGCAAGAGAGGAAACTGTGCCGTTGCCCTTATTGAGAGAGGTGTTTTCTCTATAGAAGTTAGCGCGCATTGAATCCGATTCGCAGAGGAAGCCTGCGGTCACGTAGTTTGTATTGATGGTGTCACTTGCGCTCTGACCGAGGATGCAGTCGTCGCGAAGCATAAGTCCGAAGCCCGCCTGCTTGGTTGAGCCCGTATAGAGGACCTTGCCGCTTACGGTGAGCTTGAAGTTCTTATCTGCCTCTACCTGACGGAAGAGGAATGCAAATCCGTCAGAGCTGCTTTCAAATTTACCCTTATTGCTTCCGCTGTCAAGGTGCTGACCGACGTGGAATACTCCGCTTTCGATCTCTTTTGCGAAATAGCCGTTAGAGGAGCTTTGAGGGTTGCCGCCCGTATTGCCGAATGCGGTGCCGTACCAGCCGTCGCTTATCGTTGAGAAGTGATCTGCGGGGTTATAGGTTTCAAGATCGGGAGTCTGGTAATCGGGAACCACGTAGCCGTCAAGGGGAACGAGGTCATCCTTTGTGGGCTCTGCTATTCCGTCGAGGACATAGCCGACCCAGCCGTCGATCTTTGCAAATTCGCTTGCAAAGAGGTATGCAACGTATTTTGCGCCGTAGATATTAAGGTGTGTCTTATCAACGGATACCCAGTTGGGGATGATCGTTGTGCCGTCAGCATCGTATTTTCCGCTGATCACCGCGTGGTAGTAGCAAGCCTCGTCGAAGCCTATCTCCTCATATCTTGCCCTTGTGAGCGCGGTGAGGTCGATAACGTCAACGCCCACTGCCGCACCGAGGTCGCGGATAGCCTGCGCGTAGTTGCCGGTCGCGGTGTTGTGACCCTCGTTGCCGGAGTAGTCGTCATTGGATTTTGCTCTTACGATGGGAGTGCAGAGGATCGGGATAGCTCCTGCTTCCTCGGCAAGCTTGATATAGTACTCGTAGAGATAGTAGCCGAAGGACGTGGGGTCCGTATAGGGCTTGGAAGCGTCGGTAAATCTGGCTTCCTCGTCGCTCTTTTCATCGTTATGGCCAAAGCTGATAACGAGGAAGTCGCCCGCCTTGATGCTGTTTTTGAGTGTTGTGTAGTTTTCTTCTGTGAGGAAGCTCTTTGAGCTTCTGCCCGAGAGAGCAAGGTTTACTACGGTCACTTTTTCGTCAAAGTAGTTGCCGATCTGCGTGCCGTAGCCGTATCTTGGGTAGAAGTAGGAATCTGTGAATGAGCAAACGGTAGAGTCGCCCACAAGGTACATCGTTGTTTCTTTCAATTCAGGAGGAACCTCCACTTGGGGTATTTCTGCACCGCAAACGTCGCAGTAGTAGTTATTATCGCTGTCGGTGTGCTCGCCTTCGCATACGGGAGGCTCCGTTTTCGGCACGTCAGCACCGCAGACGTCGCATTTTTCGTCGCCGTCCTCGTCCTTGTGCTCTTCGCATTTAGGAGGCTCGGGTCTCTCAAGCTCTTCGCCGCATTCGTCGCAGACGTAGTCGCCGTTTGCGTCGGAGTGTTCCGTGTGAGGCGGTTTTTCCGTTGCCGATGTGGTTGGTTGAGTTGAGGTCGTGGTCTCTTTTGGACCTAAAAGGCTTGAAATATCGCAGGCGGTGCAAAAGAGCATCGATGCGACAAGAATCAGAGCCAAAAGTGAATAGATCTTTTTCATAGTTTTTCCCTTTCTTCGCGCGATTTTAAACAAGTCGCGCTTCTTATGTTCATTTTAACACAGGTTTTTGGTTTTTGCAATAGGTTTTTGTGTATTTTGCATTGAATTGTATGTTAAATCAGAGGAGAAGTTACATATGGAAGGGTTTTTCGCTTTTTTGAATAAAGACCCGTGAACCCCCAAAACTCGGCTACGCTCGTTTCGGGGAACCCCTGTACCCGCAAAAAACTTTTGTCGCTTGGGTTTGTGGGGATTTTGCGTAAATTTTCGATAATTCACGGGTGAATTATCGGTTTTGAAGCTTCAATCCTGCCCTTATGTGCAAGCACAACGGTCAGAAT
>CALGCW010000273.1 GCA_937884385.1 uncultured Clostridia bacterium
CGGCGAATTTTCTTTGCTTTTTAGGCATCTTATTCCTCTCTTTTATATAATCTTTCTACCCGCTACAAATTTCGCGGTAATATTTTTCTCATCAAGTCCAAGATAGACTGCGCGTTCCATCCTCTCTGTAAGATTTAAGCTTTGGGGGTGAGGGAGAACGTTGTCGTCCATCACTACGGCATCAAACTCATAGCCTTCTTCAAAGCTGCCTACATTGCCAAAGAATTTTCCGCCGCCCTTGGTAGCCAAATAGAAGGCTTCCGAGAATACAAGTGGCTTATAAGCTTCATTTACCATTCTAAAGTACATCTTGGATACCTGAATCGCATCAGTGATCGCTCTGAAAATAGAATCACTATGTCCGCCCGCAACGTCACTTCCAAGACCAATATTCAATCCGAGGTCAAGGTACTTGCGTATCGGAGCGATACCAGAGGTCAAATTCATATTTGACGCAGGACAATGTGCAACGAAAACTCCGTTCTTGCGCATCAGCAGGGCCTCTTCATCGGTAGACCAAACGCAATGCGCCATCACCGTCTTAACGTCGGTATTTATGTCATCGTTCTTTCCGAACAAATCGTATTCATTGTAGGAATCCCCGTAAAAGGGATTGTCGGGTCGAAGGAATTTAACAAAATCGATCTCTCCCTTGCTTTCCGAAAGATGTGACTGTACGGGGATACCGTAAGCCATTTGGATTTCCCTGAGCTCTTCCATCAACTTGTCTGTACAGCAAGGAATGAATCTGGGAGTCAAGATCGGTTTTGTGTTCTTAAATTTATCTTTTACTGCATTTATCCAACCAAATGTGGTATATGCGGAAATATCCGCGCTTTTCTCGGTAAGAGCCTCACTTGCTTCTCTATCCATATTGACCTTGCCGACATAGCTTACAAGTCCGCTCTCTTCCATAAGCCTCATTAAAAGCTCGGTAGCATAGCGATGACGAGTTGCAAAAATGCATGCTCTTGTGGTTGCGCCTTTTTTCAAGGCTTCAACAAACATACCGTAAGCCTTTTCGGCATATTCAATATTCTCGTATTTTTCTTCTTCCGGGAATGTATAGCGGTTAAGCCAATCCATCAATTCAAGATCCATGCACATTCCGCGGAAGGCATACTGCGGTGCGTGAACGTGAAGATCGACCATGCCGGGAAATACCAACGCATCGCCGTAATCATATAACGGAAGACCTTCGTATTTCGCGGGCAAAGCATCAAACACACCCTTTGATACACCGTCTACACAAATAACAAATGCCGATTCGTGTAAATCAAGTTCCATCGGATTTTTACTTTGACAAATATTGCCCTTTATTACAAAGCTATTACTCATCGCATCCTCATCTTCAAATTCATTCTAATATCGTAAAATATAAAAACCAAGTTATTTCTATAAAACATTAATTGCTATTATCTCATTGCATCAAAGCACTGACCGAGAGCTGCGAAAATCAAGTCATCAATGACTGTCTTGAATTTCTTAAGCAATTCTTTTCGTCCTGCATTTTGTTTGCCTACATTTTTTCTTAAACTTGGCTTTATATTTGCTCTTTTTGGTATTACATGTCCTTCGGCTTTCGCACCATCGCATAATGGGTAACAGTACTTTTGGGGATTTGCTCTTCTTTCATTAAATCAAACCCATAATGCCGATAAAGTCCTACGTTTGACTCTTTGTTGGTTTCCAGATAGGCCACCATGCGCTCATCATCGCAAAATTGCAGCATCGGGCGCATCAGCTTGCTTGCTATTCCCTTTCCCTGGACGTCATGCTTAACGGAAAGGTTAAATAAGTACCAATCATAATTGTCGGTAAACTCTTTCTTCAGGTTCATGGCGTATTTCTCGTAGGTGAGCAGCCTGCCGATAAAACCAACGCCCGAATGTAAGAACAATTTAAGCCCACCGTTTCTCAAAAACGGTAAGGTCTTGTTTCCCGTAAAACCAAAAGGAAGCCAAACCGCATATCCGTTTATTTCCTCGCTGTCAGCGTATATGATCGCATCCTCGGTCATTGTTTTTAAAGTAACCTTCATAAGAAGCTCCGATGCTTTCGCATCATACTTCCCCTTGGTGAACCAATTGTGCAAGGGGTAGTCGCGGTATGCATCTGCTGCGACCTCAGCCAATCGATCAATATCTTTTTTCTGTACGATATATAGACCTGCCTTTTCTATTACACGTTTTGCAAGCGGAATTTCAATTTTTCTAACTAATTTGTCCATACCTACTCCTTGAGAAACCATGAAATCCAACATGGTCTGTCTTTATTTTGATTTACTTCCGCCAAGTTCAGCAATCGGTGCGCTTTCCACTTTTGAGATAGGGAGATGATTGTTGTACATACCCAGAACTTTATAAGGAATTCCTTCCTCCTTCAGAATCTGACAGAAACAATCCATATACTTCGTTTTTCTGTTCATCTGCATCAAAGAAATGCAGAAATTATCACCAACATCCGAAATCTCAAACA
>CALGCW010000274.1 GCA_937884385.1 uncultured Clostridia bacterium
GGGATATATAATGATAATTTAGTTACTATAGATAATGAATATATTCCAATAAATATAATTAAAGATATATATAAATAGTAGATAACTTTATAAGTTGTCTTTTTTGATAGAATAAATTTATTCATAATAATAATGAGTGGGATAAGAGAGGTGATGGCGTTGTGATTCAAAAACTAGAAAGACTTTTGGAAATGTGTAAAACAGAAGTATTTGATATAGCCGAAGCGAAAAGTTTGATTTCCGAGTTCAATATTAACGAAAGCTTCAACGATCCTACGTTGAGTTGGGAGCACAGGACTACGTTTTTGACAGAGGCGTGCTCCAACTCAAATCTGAAAATGGTAAAACTGCTTTTGGAAAGTGGTGCAGATCCTAACTTTATCCTTTATGCAGACAAACCTTGTTGGATGGAAAATGCATTTTGGGATTTGCAATATCCTTGCGATGCATTTGAAGATGTGGAAGAAAATAGCAAGACAGATGAGAAGCGTTTAAGAATAGCGCAGCTTATGTTAGAATATGGGGTTGATCCTTGTATAGTTCTTGAAGAAGAGGATCTGTTCTCGTACGTTTTATTCGCGGTGTTCAACGATGATAGTGGACATCTTTTAGAATATCGTAGCAGATTTTTTATTTTGCTTATTGCATACGGCGGAAAAAATAGCTATTGCACCCCAGAGATTTTAAAGCCGTTTGACAAAAACAACCTGCTTCAATATAATTTTTTGCGCGTTCCTGCGGGAGACGGATATCATTTGACAGGTGAAATCGTTGATGAGAATTATGAGGTTGTAGCTAAGGTGTAGCTAAAAAGCAAGCAGAAGGTGGTAAAGATATGATCATATCCGAAGGAAAAAATCAATTTGAAAACAACGAATTCTCTTATTGGGAATGGTCTGCGCCTGTTTTACAAACACACGAAGAGCTTGTTGAAAAATTTCGTGAATTGAAGATAGAAGGTCGCATTGTGAAAAACATATACTGTGTCGGTATGGCGTATAATTGGAACGAAGATGACATTGGTGATGCGATATATAATACTTTACACGATATGACGTCAGAGCAAAGAAACGCATTACCAAATTTCAGAGCCTTTCTGCCTGAGGGCGTATACATTCATCGTTGGGTTGAAATTGACGAGCCTTTTCTCATTGAATTTGAGGACGGAGATATTCTCTCCGTAGATTATAGCGAAGGAAGTAGTGTAAGGCTTGAAATGAATACGGTTCCTAAGACCATAAACCCAGGGACCAATCGAAAAAACATCCATCCAAACGCACTTTTTGAAGATATTATTGGGCGCGAGATCGTTTCCATTGAAATAAACACATCACTAACCGAGCCTGAATTTACCGGCTCTCACGGATTGTCGTTAAACGAGCAGCCCTCTTATATAACGGGGTTCAGCATATACTACGAGAAATCCGACTATTACTATCCTCAGAATTCATTGTTTTTTACATCGCATCTTGACTACGGAGTAGTTGAATTGGTAGAGCATTGCGGTGAAACAATGAAAATTCATGCGCCGGACATAAAGAGCGTGGTCGAAGGATATATTGATGAAGAACTTTTAAACTGTCAAGATGATCTTGATCCGGATTGTTTTGCTGTATAATCAGTATATAGGTGAGGCTTATGATAAAACATACGAAAAAAGATTATAAATTTGCCATAGGCAGAAAAATAAAACGAGTTTTTGTTGAAAGCGAATTATATCTTGATGGCAAAAACAATGAGAATTTGCTCTGCGAAAAACTATCAGTCATAAGAATTGATACGCCTCTTTTCCTTCTATTGGATAACGACGTACTTCTCAGGCTCTATGGAACATCTCTTGCTATTGCCGACGATTACGTCAAAGAATTTGTATTAAGTGACGGATTTGCTTCAAATGACAAATCACAAAAAGAATTTGAAAGGCTATGCGACCTTACTATCACAGATATCGAGGAGTTTTACAAAAACAAGTATGACCTTGCAGATGATGAGGGCAACGTTCCGACCAGCTTTGATGAATTTGACAACAACGATAAACTTACAGATTTGGCTATTGCATTTGATAACGGTTTGAGATTAGTGTGCTATACTTTTTTTGATTATTTTGTACTGTCTTCATAAATTCACATTAAAAAATGAATATGAGAGAGATTTAAATAAAGGATTACCAATTAATGAACCAAAAAATTATTTCTTTGGTAATGATGTAAATGTTATATGGAGATCAACTGCATATATTATTTATTCAAACTGGTTA
>CALGCW010000275.1 GCA_937884385.1 uncultured Clostridia bacterium
GTTGGGATGCATGGCATGGAACTTGTCGAACCAGGGACCGTTCATGGAGGTCTCGCCGCCGTACCAGCCGAAGTAGTGGTTATAGCTCACCACATCGGGGATCTGCAGATAGGGATCGTCCATCTTGCACATAGAAACTGCGGCGATGGTGGTAAGACGGGTCTTATCCATCTCGTGGCAGAGATCGTTGAGGATGTTGTGGTTCTCAAGAAGATCGGGAGTTGAGCCGCTGATGGTTATCTCGTTGGAAAGACCCCAAACTACGATGGAGGGGTGGTTATAGTTCTGAGAAATGAGCTCCTTCATCTGTGTGACCGTATTTTCACGGCCTGTGGGCATATGTCTTGAAATGTAGGGGATCTCTGCCCAAACTACCATACCGTATTCGTCACAAAGATCATAGAAATACTGATCGTGCTGATAGTGAGCAAGACGGATGGTCGTTGCACCGACCTCCCAAATGAAATCCATATCCTCTTTGTGATGCTCGGGAAGGAGAGCGTTGCCTATACCAAGTCTGTCCTGGTGACGGGATACGCCGCGAAGGGGATATTCCTCACCGTTGAGGATGAAGCCGTTTGTAGGATCGATCTTGAAACTTCTGCAACCGAAGCGTGCAGAAACGGTGTCGATGCCGTTGCCGCCGTTTACGATGGATGCCTTTGCTGTGTAAAGGTAGGGATCCTTGCGTCCGTGCCAAAGGTGGACGTTTTCGATAACGAAGCTTACAACCTTATCGTTGGAGCTTGTTTCGGATACGAGGTTGCCTTCCTTATCGTAAATGGAGTAGTGGTACTCGTAATTTGCGGGAAGGGAATCGCCGTATACCTCGATCTCGACCTTTGCGTCCTTACCGTCAACTATGGGTGTCACCTTTATGCCGGGTGCGCCGTAATAATCAAGGTCGAAGTGAACGTTGGGTACGGAGATGATGTTCACGTTTCTGTAGATACCGCCGTAGAAGGTGAAGTCTGCCATCTGGGGGTATACAGTTTCGTTTGCTGAGTTGTCAACGACGATAGCGAGCACGTTCTCGTCTGCGAGTTCGGGAGTGAGATTTACTCTCCACGTGGAGTAGCCGCCATCGTGGTGAGCGAGGTGTTTTCCGTTGAGGTAAACGTCTGCTGAAGAATTCGCACCGTTGATCTCAAGGTAATGAAGGTCCTCTGCGGGAAGGTCTGCTCTTGCGAAAGTCTTTGTGTAAACGCAAGAACCGCGGTAATAGTCGTTTCCGCCGTCCTGACCGTCTGTTGCGTTCCAGGAGTGGGGAAGGTTAACGAGCTCTGCGCCCTCTGTGACGTTTATGTCAGCAGTAGCCTTATAGAAATTCCAAGAGCTGTTAAAGTTAAGAATGGATCTCATTTTTAAAATTCCTCCTAAAAATAATTAAACATAACTGAACATTATATTACATTTTACATTATAACTGATTTTTTATATATTGTCAACAAATATAAATAAAATATTATTTGTAAACAATTTGATGTTTTAAAATATAGTGAATATTAACAAAAATCAATTATTATTGAGATTAGATTACTGAAACTATTGACAAATATTGATAAATAATATATAATAATCTTTGCGATAATTTCGCTCAAAAAAAATTTGGAGGATGTTATGTCTAAGAAAACAGTAAAACTCGACGACAAGGGCTTCCGTAAGTTCGGCATTCGCGACAAGCTTGCTTATGCTGCCGGCGACCTTGGTTGTAACATGAGCTTCTCCCTTAAGGGTACAGTTCAGACCTTCTGGCTTGTTTACATGATGATGGAAACAGGTCTCTTTTCAATTCTTCTTCTTCTCGTTCAGGCGTGGGATGCTATCAATGACCCCATCATTGGTGCTCTCATTGACAACGATAAGAGAAAGTACAAAATGGGTAAGTATAAAACATACATACTTATCGGTGCTTGCGGCCTTCTCGTAGGCGGCGCGGCAGTTTTCCTTCCTTTCCCCAATGCTAACACAGTTGTTAAGGCAGTTCTCTTTATTCTTGGTTACGTAGTTTGGGATGCTGCTTATACAATGGCAAACGTTCCTTACGGAACAATGCTTAACATCGTTACCGAGGACGATCAGGAAAGAGCTTCTCTCTCCGTATTCAGATCCATCGGCGGCGCAGTAGGCGGTATGCTTCCCGGTATCGTTCTTCCCATGCTTATTTGGCAGAAGGTTACATTCGATCCCAGCAGACCTACTTGGTTCCTTGACAGAATCGAAATTCCCGAGGGTGCAGAAGACAAATTTGCTCCCGAAAACTTCCTTAAGAATCCTGTTACCGGAGAAGCTTACGTAGAAGGTGACAAGGTTCTCAGCCCCCTTACAGGCGGTCAGATCGAGGTTCTTCTCGGTGACAACGTGTTCTGGGCAGCTCTTATTATGGGTGTTATCGGCTTCATATTCTTCATGCTCATGATCAAAAATATCACCATTCGTGGCAATGAGTACGCAGTACTTAACCAGGAAGGCGGCGAGAAGGCAAACTTCTTCAAGACGTTCGGTACATTTATGAAGAACCGCCCCGCAGTTGGTTGTACTATCGCTGCTATGGGTATGTTCCTTGGTATGCAGTCTGCAACTACAGCTAACACTATCATGTTCGCTACACACTTTGGACAGGCATCGCTTTCCGGTCTTGTTATGATGGTAGGATTCCTTCCTATGTTCATCTTCATGCCCTTCGCTACTAAGCTCGTTAAGAAGTTTGGTAAGAAGGAAGTTGCTTCCGTAGGATCTATCGCAGGTCTTGTTGGTGCTGCTATCCTCCTTGTATTCCCTCTTTGTCCTAAGGATGTTCAGCTCTATGTTTATATGGCCGGTCTTATCTTCTTCGGTCTCGGCATGGGCTTCTATAACTGTGTATCCTGGGCTATGATGGGTGATGCTATCGACTACCAGGAATGGAAGACGGGCAGAAGAGAAGAGAGCGTTGTTTACGCGCTCCACTCCTTCTTCAGAAAGCTCGCTCAGGGTGTTGGCCCCGCTGCAGTTATCGCTATTATGGGTACATCTCTTATCGGTTACGAATCTTCGCTTGGTACGATCGGTCAGTCTGCAGAAACAGCAAGCAGACTTTGCTGGCTCGTTGCCGGTCTCTATGCGTTCAGTGCAGTATGTCAGTTCATAGGTGTTGCTCTTGTTTACAATATCGACAGAAAGACACTTGCTACAATGAAGGCAGACCTTGCTGCTCGCCGTGGCGAAAACGCTTAATTTTAGGCATAACTTAACAAAATAAATTGACCCCGACGGAATTTCCGTCGGGGTTTTCTTATTCAAACATATTCCAAGGCGCAGCTTTAAAATCGGGGTCTTGTGAAAACTCATATTTTTTGCCCTTGTATTCAAATGCTATTTTGTTTGCCCACAATGCAAAATGGGGTGCTTTTTCGCGCGAGCCGTATTTGCCGTCGCCAAAGATCGGCATACCGCGAGAGGCAAGCTGGGCGCGTATCTGATGAAATCTGCCCGTGTGAAGCTTTATCCGAAGCAGAGAAAAGGTTTTTTCACCCATTTCTGCGGTCTTGAGCAGTTCATAATCAAGGCTTGCGAGCTTTGCGCCCCTGCGTTCGCTTTTGACGGTGAACGCCTTTTTTTGTGTGCTGTCCTTAAAGAGATAGTCGGTCATATTTCCTCTCTTTTCGTTTGGTATGCCCGAAGCTACCGCGAGATATTGTTTATCGAAGCTATCCTTTTCGGCAACCATACGCGAAAAAGCCGCGCTTGCGGCTTTGTTTCGTGCATAGAGGATCACGCCGCCCGTTGCTCTGTCAAGGCGGTGCACTACGAAGATATCGCTATTTTCACCAAGCTCGGCAAGGTGTGCGCGAAGGAGTGAGGTCATATCCGCCTCTCCCGAGGGGTCGGGCTGGGAGAGTACTCCTTGCGGCTTTACGCATACGATAAAATCGCCCGTTCTATGTAATATTTTAGTATTCATTATTTACCGGAGTAAACGGAAGGGTCAAGAATGTAAACGTCCTTTTCGTTTCTGTACATCTCATCATAATCAAGTCCGTAGCCGACCACAAATTCGTCGGGGATGACGAAGCAGGTATAATCGGGGGTGATGTCTGCTTTGCGTCTTGACGGCTTATCGAGCAGAGTGCAGATCTTGATGGATTTGGGCTGGCGGGAGCCGAGCAATCTCTTAAGGTATGAGAGTGTATTTCCACTGTCGATGATATCTTCAACGATAATTACGTTCTTACCGCAGATACTTTTATCAAGGTCCTTAAGCATTTTTACCTCGCCCGAGCTCGTAGTTCCTGCACCGTAGCTTGATATCGACATAAAGTCCATAGAAAGGGGCAGGTCTATTTCGCGGGTAAGGTCTGAAAAGAAGTGGATACAACCCTTGAGTATGCCAACGAAGAGAACGCTCTCACCGTTATAGTCTGCAGTGATCTGCGCGGCAACCTCTTTTATTTTTGCCTGTATCTCACTCTCTGAGATAAGCACCTTTGCAAAATCTTTTTTCATAATTTCCTCCAACTTGCAATATTTGATAAAAAAAGACACAATCAGTATAGCACAAAATCAGCATCGTTGCAACATAATTTTTAAAAATATTTTATTAAAAAGTTGAAAAATCAATTCGCCCAGATACTTGACAAGAGAGGTGTGCCGTGTTAAAATAAAATGAATTAGTTTGTTCATTTTTGAAAGGATCGATATGAAGATTGGATTTGTTTCGCTCGGCTGCCCGAAAAATCAGCTTGATGCAGAGGTTATGCTCCACGAGCTCGTTATGGCGGGCTATGAGCTTACCGCGGATGAGACCGAGGCAGACGTTGTTATAATAAATACCTGCGGATTTATTGAATCCGCCAAAAAAGAAGCAATTGACAATATTCTTGACATTGCGTGGCTCAAGGAAAATCGCGACCTTAAGGGTCTTATAGTCACAGGATGCCTTGCGGAGAGATACCGCAACGATATTCTCGACGAATTTCCTGAGGTGGATGCAGTTCTCGGTGTTGGAAGTATACATAATATCGTCGAGGCTGTAGGAAAGGTACTTGAGGGGGAGAGATACACCTCCTTTGAGGACAAGAACTGTGTGCGCCTTGGCGGCGACAGAGTTCTCACGACTCCCGAATATGCGGCGTATCTTAAGATCGCAGAGGGATGTGACAACCGCTGCACCTACTGCGCTATTCCTTCGATAAGAGGCAAGTTCCGTTCGCGTCCTATGGAGGATATCGTTGCGGAAGCGAAGGATCTTGAGGCTCTTGGGGTAAAGGAGCTGACGCTTGTGGCACAGGATACCACGCGATATGGCAAGGACCTTTACGGTGAATACAAGCTTGCGGCTCTTTTGCGAAGGCTGAGTGAGGAGACGTCGATCCCGTGGTTCAGAATCCTTTATTGCTACCCCGACAAGATAACTGACGAGCTTGTGGCAGAGATACGCGATAATGATAGAGTTCTTAAATATATCGACCTACCGATGCAGCATATTTCGGACGGTGTACTTAAGAAGATGAACCGCCACGGCGGAAGTGCAGTCATTAAAGACGCAGTTGCAAGGCTTCGCCGTGAGATAGAGGACGTTGTTATCAGAACGACCTTCATAGTTGGCTTCCCGGGTGAGACCGACGAGGATTTCACCGAGCTTTGTGAGTTTGTAAACAAGCAGAGGTTTGAGCACGTTGGTGTATTCACCTACTCACGCGAGGAGGGCACGCCTGCATATAATATGGAACAGATAGACGAGCAACTCAAGCTCGACCGTTATGATATCATTATGAGAGATCAGCTTGTGATAAACGAGGAATATAACGAAAAGAAGCTCGGTACTACCGTTCGCGTGCTTTGCGAGGGTTTTGATCCCATTGGTGAAACGTATTACGGAAGAAGTGAAGCTGACGCGCCCGATATTGACGGAAAGATCTATTTTTCCGGTGAGAAGGGTATTCTTCCCGGAACGTTCGTTGATGTCAGGATTGAAGAGGTCGTTGAATACGATCTTTGCGGTGTTGCGGTTAAGATATATTGATAGAGAAAGGATTTTGCTATGAATTTACCTAATAAGCTTACAGTTTTGCGCTTGTGCTTGGTTCCCGTGATAATTGCGGTTCTTCTTTTGCCCGTAAATATTTATACAAACATTATAGGCGCTTTTATATTTCTTTTGACTGCTCTTACCGATATGCTTGACGGAAAGATAGCAAGAAAGCAGGGCCTTGTCACCGACTTTGGAAAATTCCTTGATCCTCTTGCGGATAAATTTATGGTGCTTGCCGCTATGATGTGCATTATGTATCGCCATCACACAGACGAGGTCATATTTACGGTCTTTTGCTTCCTTGTAATGATCACGGTGTTCCGCGAGCTTGCCGTTACTTCCATCAGACTTATCGCGGCGAAGAATGCCAATATCGTGGTCGCGGCAAATATGCTGGGCAAGATCAAGACCGTTTCGCAGATCGTTTGCGTTATGGCGGCGCTCCTTGAGCCCGTGCTTTCGGGCATTGGATTTTTGTCCTTCCTTGCTTATTATCCGATCACACTTGCCGCTGCCGCAGTCACGTTCGTTATGACCGTTTGGAGTGGTGTGGTATATCTCAAAACGTATTGGAAGTATCTTGATAAGAATATGTAAATATTCAAGCCAACCTTCTTTTGAAGGTTGGCTTATTTTGTTTAGTTGGTGCTTCAAATTTTGATTTAGCGGGGAGTTGCTTTGCTTAAAAAAGGTCGCTTTTCGAGAAAAGCTCCGCAAAAGCTTTTGTCGCTTGGGTTTGCGGTAGCTTTGCGTAAATTTCCGATAAAATGCGAGCATTTTATCGGTTTTGAAATCCCGATATCATCCTTACACGCAAGCGTGACGTCT
>CALGCW010000276.1 GCA_937884385.1 uncultured Clostridia bacterium
TTTAAAGTACGGAGGAATAAGAAATGTTAAAGCTTAGTTTGCAGTTCTTTGCTCATAAAAAGGGTGTTGGTTCTACAAAGAACGGCCGTGACAGCGAATCCAAGCGCCTTGGCGTTAAGAAGGCTGACGGTCAGCACGTTGTAGCAGGCAACATTATCGTTAGACAGAGAGGAACATCCATCCATCCCGGTAACAACGTTGGTATCGGTACAGATGATACACTTTTCGCTCTCATCGACGGTAGAGTTAAGTTTGAGCACAAGACAAAGACAAAGAAGCAGGTTAGCGTATACGCTGACTAATGTCTTAAAATAAAGGGCACCCATTTGGGTGTCCTTTATTTTTTTATTATTTGAAGAGGGCAGAGCTAAAAGCTCTGCCCTTGAGTATTTCTTTTACTGATTTCTGCCATAAACGGTATAACCGTTAGGGTTTATTGAGGATTTTATAATTTGATCTACAGTAACTGAATCATAATCCCATGTGTAGGTTTGATCAGAATTTGGTTTTCCTCTTTTCCAACCGGTTGTTTCTTCGAAAGTAACATATTTAAGAGCAGTACATCCTTCAAACGCCCAATAGTTGATGAACGTTACTGATTTCGGAATATATAAAAATTCAAGAGATGTGCAATTAGAAAATGCTGCTACTCCAATGCTTTCCAATGAATTCGAGAGAGTTATTTCTACCAAAGACGTGCAACCGCAGAATGCAGCATCACCTATGTATTTTACAGAGTTGCCCATATGGACTGTTGTTAGTGATGTGCAGCCGTGAAATTCATCCCAACGAAGGATTTCTACAGAATCCGGGATTGTTATGCTCTTGAGAGATGTGCAATTTTTGAACGCACCGTGGGTTTGATAGTCTCCGATTGACTTGACTCCTTTTCCTATGGTTACATTAGTTAGCGACGAGCAATTGTAGAATGATGCACCCAAAATCGCACTAACAGAATCGGGAATAACAATGCTTTCAAGAGCAGTGCAATTACTGAAAACAGAGCCTCCCAAGTATTCGAGTGATTCGCTAAGTTTAACACTAACAAGTGAACTACAATTTCCGAAAGCGCCATGATCTATAGATACTACCGAATCCGGAACAGTGATGCTTTGAAGCTTTGTACAAGCACTGAATGCAGAATCTTTAATACTTGTTACGGAATTGGGTATTGTAATATTTACAATACTTGTACATTCTTTGAAGACTCCTTCACTCAAAGTTGTGATTGAGTTTGGAATACTGATGTTTGCGAGGTTACTGCACTTGGAGAATGCATATTCGCCTATATGAGTGACCGAGCTTGGAATGTTAAGATTGGAGAGAGACGTGCATCCGGCAAAAGCATACGCTCCTATATTAGTTATACTGTTTCCAAAAGTAATGCTTGTAAGAGCAGAACAGTTTGCAAACGCATATTTAGCAATAATCTTCGTGTTGGAGTGTACAGTGCAGCTTGTAATATTACTGCTTTTAGGCTTTACCAATACGAAATAAGGGTTATCTCTACTTCCTAAATAAAGGGCATTGTCATATTCATTTAGTGTTAACGAAGAGCATCCGTCGAATGCACTTTGTCCCAAGTTTGTAACTGATGCGGGCAAGGTAACATTCTTTAATGAGCTACAACCGTAAAATGCGGCATATCCAATATTTTTAAGAGATTTGCCAAAAGTTATGCTTTGAAGAGAGGTACATCCTGCAAATGCGCTATCATTTATACTTGTTGCCGAATCAGGAATTACTATAGAACTCAATCCTGTGCAACCATAGAATGCACGCTGACCGATTATTTGGATTGATGAGGGAAGGGTGATATCTTTAATTGCGGTGCACCCTTCAAATGTTGAAGCGGAAATGCTTTTCAGTGAGTTACCAAGCTGTATGTTTGAAAGAGAAGTGCATCCTTTAAATACATATAATCCTGTATTTTCAACCGAATTACCGATAATCACGCTTTCAAGAGCAGTGCAATTTTGGAAAGCTGATTCGCCCACGTAACTAATGGAGTCGCCTATGACCACGGATTTTAAGTATTTGTGATTTGCTAAAGCACGTGAGGGAATATTTTTGCTTCCGTATATTGTCAAACTGACCAATTTATGTATATTGAGTCCGTCGGTAGGTATTCCACCCTCAAGGATTACTTCCTCTAAATATTCTTGATACTCAATGCTTTTAACTGATGCAGGAAGGACAATGGTTTTTAAGGAAGATCCAAAAGCGCGGTCTCCGATGGTTGTAACAGATCCGGGAAGCGTAAGATTTAGAATCGTTGGGGTGCAAAATGCATAGTCACCTATTTCTATTACTGAATTTGGAATTTTGACGTCTTTAACCGTCGTTCCCGAGAAAGCGCGATTTCCAATGTGTGTAACGGTTTCGGGAATTACAAAAATGTCGCTATTGCCACCGTAACTATATAAGATGGAGCCATCCTTGCTATATATAGAACCGTCTTTGGATGAATAATGCTTATTATTTTCATCGACTACGAAAACTTTGTTGTAGTTGAAGTATAATTCCGGGATATTAGTGACATTCTCATTGATGACAATATTCTTAAACTGTGTGAGATAATTATCAAGGGATATATCTATAGGATTGGCTTCAAATGTTATTGTGGTGAGATTAGCACAATTTGAAAAGGCATCGTTAGCAATTTTGGTGATTGATTCGGGAATAATAATTCCTTTAATTGTGCTGTCATTTTCAAAGGCTTTATAGTAAATCCATGTTACAGGAAGTCCTTTGTATTCAGAGGGGATCCTAATATACTCATCTGTACAGGTTCCTCGCCCCTTTATTACGCAGTATTTTTCGTAGAATATTTCAATATTCAGTCCTACGGAGTCTACTATGGATATTTCTTCACTTATTACTTCCGTACAGTTTTCACAGGTACATTTACGAATACCGTTTTCTGTCGTCGTAGGCTCCTTTGCCACAACCCAATTGACAAAGCTGTGTCCAGTGGCGGGTATATATGTGTCAACGTACACATCGTCACAAACTGTGCAGCTATGTGTAGTAAAGCCTTGCTCGGTACATGTGGGAGGTGTGACAACTTCGGTATAGGGATGAGAGAGCATAGGGATATGCGTAGTTTCCAAGATTTCGCTACAGATCGGGCATTCACTGTGCATAGAGCCGTCCTCGTAATACGTTGCCTCTTTGTCAACTATCCAATCTGCGTTAGCATAGTCATGACCTAAGGGGTCACAATAAACGTATTTAGTAAAAGTCTCTTTGCAAACCGTGCAAGAAGACCATTCATAGCCCTCTTCGGTGCATGTTGGCTCAGTTCTGTGCTGTTCTGTTACATGATCTGCAAGAGGGAGGGGCTCAGTGCCGAGATCCGCGTTACAGTCATAGCAAAAGACTCGTTGTTCACCTGCTTCTATACATGTAGATTCTTTGATTGTTTGATAACCTTTACCAGTGTGCTGACATTCTTTATCGGTGTGCCCGTATTCTCCGCACGAGGTAAGTATCAGCAAGCTTAAAAGCACAAGAATAAGTGTAAGAATAGGTAATATCTTCTTCATAAATTATTCTCCTTTCGAAAAATGCAAATAGTGATATCGTCTTTATATTACCATAATATAGCCAATATTTCAATAGATATTGGGAATTTCGTATAATACAATTTCAGAAATCGGCAATCTTTTCGTTCTTTCCATCATATAATGATAGGGACTAAACGAAAGGATGGATAATATGGAGAATATTTTTAGCAAAAAGGATTTTTTAAGGCTTATGATGCGTGACAGGTTGCCCGTGGCGCGGCTTGAGCTTGTATTGGGAAAGAGTGAAGGGGGATGGGTTGAATTCTATTCGTCTCCTCTGGGCACTGTACTTCTTGCGAAGCTTGAAAATAATTCGACCCTCAGGGCGATCAAGCTTTATGACAGGGTGCGGGGAAGATTCGTCAGCAAAAACGTATTCTGCGGAGACGGTATAACCGATATGGGTGACGGTACTTATATTTGTATCTCGTGTGCGCTTCAGATCGAGGACGTTATAGGGCGCGAATTTTTGGTAAAGACCAACGACGATAGCATAGTAGCGCGCGCAGAGCTTCTGCCAAGACCGCAAAGACGACTTGACAAACTCTCACAGTTGGTTTATAATTAATTCGTTGGTTTGATGACTTTATATTTTGATTAGTAGGGGAGTTACTTTGCTTGGGAAATGTTACTTTTTTCGAGAAAAAAGTGACCAAAAAAGCTTTTGTCGCTTGGGTTTGTGCATATTCTGCGTAAATTTTCGATAAAATGCGAGCATTTTATCGGTTTTGAAACCCCATCGGTGCCTTTACGTACAAGTACGAAAGTCACCGCTGTGCTTTCAAAACTACGAAAGCCAATCACAGGTGATTGGTTTTCTGAAATTTACTACTGCTGAATGAAGCCGTTTTATTTAATTTAAGGCTATGCAGAAAAGTAGCAAATTACAGATTTTCGACAAGGGAGAAAATCGTTATGTGTTGTGATGTGTCACAACACAATTTGCACGGAGCTTTGCCGCGAAGCTCCCAAAAAAGTTTTTTGGTTCTTTTTTTCAAAAAAGAACTCTTCTTCCCTTTGTAACTTCTCCCCGATAAATCCCTATTTATCAAATAAAGAATAAGGAAGTAAAAGAATGAAGATACAGCTTGTGGCGACGTGCCTTTTTGGGCTTGAAAAATTTTTAGGCGAGGAGATCGATGCCCTCGGATGCAAGAGAATAGAGACTATAGACGGGCGAGTGACCTTTGAGGGAACATTTGCCGACGTTGCACGCGCAAACATAAATCTGCGACTTGCAGAGCATATTTTTATTAAGCTTGGAGAGTTTCCCGCGTACTCCTTTGATGATCTTTTTGAGGGCACGAAGGCGCTTCCGTGGGAGAATTTCATTTCAAAATACGACGAATTTCCCGTCAAGGGCCACGCGATAAAGAGCAAGCTCTACTCCGTGCCCGACTGTCAGAGCATCGTTAAGCGCGCTGTAGTTGCAAGGCTCTCCGAAAAATACGGTGTATCGTGGTTTACCGAAAACAGCGGAATAAAATATCAAATAGAATTCTTTATTTTCAAGGATAGGGCGTCCCTTATGATAGACACAAGCGGTGTAGCTCTTCACAAGAGAGGATACAGACCTGCATCGGTCGCAGCTCCGCTTCGCGAAACGCTCGCGGCGGCTCTCGCGCTCACGTCAAGACCGCGAAAGGACGTTCTTATCTGGGACCCGTTCTGTGGCTCGGGGACGATCGCTATCGAAGCGGCAATGATACTTGCAAATATTGCTCCCGGAGTTAGGCGCGAGTTCATATCGCAAAAATTCCCCTTTATAAGCGAAAAGATATGGAATGATGAGAGGGAGCTTGCTCGCGCGAGACAGTCGAAGGAGATAGATTTTGAGATATTTGCCTCGGATATAGATGAGGATGCTACTGACATTGCGTATGAGAACGCACTGCGCGCGGGAGTGACGGATTATCTGAATATCTTTACTGCGGATGCAAGAAAAATCGAAAAGCCCGACAGACGCGGAACGATAATCTGCAATCCTCCGTACGGCGAGCGACTTATGACACCGCGCGAGGCGGAGCAGCTCTACCGTGACATTGGCAAGAATTTTGCGACCTTTGAGCCTTGGCAGATCTATATTCTGACGTCGATGGATACCTTTGAGCGCTTTTACGGAAGGCGCGCAGACAGAGTTAAACGCCTTTACAACGGTATGATACCCTGTAATCTCTATCAATACTATAAGCCGCGTGACAAAAAGCAATAAAATTTTTAAAATATATTGACACGGCAATTCAACTGTGATATAATTGTTCCAGTAAAAATTTCATTATAGAAGGTGAAAATTATGAAACACATCAAGACAATCGAAACACGTAATTTGTGCGAAAGCGCAAAGAAGGGTGGATGCGGCGAGTGCCAGACATCCTGCCAGTCCGCTTGCAAGACAAGCTGTGGCATCGCTAACCAGAAGTGCGAGAGCACAAAGGAAAGCAAGTAAGCTAAAAATGCCGCCGATGGGCGGCGTTTTTTATGAAAGGAAACAGATATGATACATCAATATAAGCTTGGCGGCTATAATATCGTGCTTGACGTTTGCTCGGGCTCGGTTCACGTTGTTGACGAGGTGGCTTACGATATTATTGCACTTTTTGAAAAGTGCGGCAAGGACGAGATAATTGAAGAAATGCTTGAAAAATACGGCGATGCCGAGGATATTTCAAGAGATGATATACTTGAATGCTATGAGCAGATAGTTGAGCTTAAGGACGCGGGAAAGCTCTTTACACCCGATACCTTTGAACCGATGGCAGGAAAGCTCAAGCAGAAGACTGCGGGCGTTGTTAAGGCGCTTTGCCTTCACATTGCGCACACCTGTAATCTCAACTGCTCCTACTGCTTTGCATCACAGGGCAAATACCACGGTGACAGATCCGTTATGAGTTATGAGGTCGGCAAGAGAGCTCTTGATTTTCTTATCGAAAATTCGGGAAGCCGCCACAATCTTGAGGTGGACTTCTTCGGCGGTGAGCCGCTTATGAATTTTCAAGTGGTCAAGGACCTTGTTGCTTACGCACGTTCCGTAGAGAAGGAGAAGGGAAAGAATTTCCGCTTCACGCTTACTACCAACGGAGTTCTTGTGGATGATGACGTTATAGATTTTGCAAACCGCGAGTGCTCAAACGTGGTTCTTTCTCTTGACGGAAGAAAAGAGATACATGACAGATATCGCGTTGACTATGCAGGCAATGGAAGTTGGGAAAAGATCGTTCCAAAGTTCCAGAAGTTCGTAGAAGCGCGCGGCGGCAAGGATTATTATATGCGTGGCACGTTTACGCACGCAAATCCCGATTTCTTGAACGATATCAAAAAGATGCTTGAGCTCGGCTTTACAGAGCTTAGTATGGAGCCCGTCGTTTGCGCAAAGGACGACCCCTCTGCGCTGACTGAGGATGACCTTAAGACAGTTATGGAGCAGTATGAGGAGCTTGCTTCTCTTATGCTTCAAAGGGATAAGGAGGGCAAGCCCTTCACGTTCTACCATTATATGATAGATCTTACGGGCGGTCCTTGCATTTACAAGAGGATCTCGGGCTGTGGAAGCGGAACGGAATATATGGCAGTCACGCCTTGGGGCGATCTCTATCCCTGCCATCAGTTCGTCGGTGAGGAGAGATTTAAGCTTGGCGATATCTGGAACGGTGTGACGAATACCGAGATCCAGGGTGAATTCGCCGCTTGCAACGTTTACGCGCACCCCGAGTGCCGCGATTGCTGGGCAAGGCTTTATTGCTCCGGAGGATGCGCGGCTAACGCATACCACGCGACAGGTAGTGTGACGGGCGTTTACGAGGACGGCTGCAGACTTTTCCGCAAGAGAATGGAATGCGCGATCATGGTCGCTATTGCGCGTGCCTTGGGCGAATAAGGTATGAAAACACCTATTTGTGATTTCGTTCGCAAATATGCGAGCGAAGATTTTGTTCATCTTCATATGCCGGGTCACAAGGGAGCTTCTTTCTTGGGCTTTGAGCATTTGGATATAACTGAAATTTCGGGAGCTGACAGCCTTTATGAGGCAAACGGCATCATTGCGGAGAGCGAAAGAAACGCGAGTGAGCTTTTCGGCTGTGAGACGTATTATTCCACCGAGGGCTCGTCGCAGTGCATAAAGGCTATGGTGTATCTTGCTTTGCTTGCCGCGAAAAAAGAGGGAAAGCGACCTCTTATAGCGGCAGGAAGAAATGCTCACAAGGCATTTCACAGTGCGCTTGCCTTGCTTGATGTTGACGTGGAGTGGTTGTACCCGCAAAAAATGGACAATTATCTTTCCTGCGATATATCTGCGGAGGATGTGAGAGCCTTTTTGCTTGAATGTGAAAGAAAGCCTACTGCCGTATACCTGACAAGTCCCGATTATCTCGGTAACGTGACCGATATTTGTGAAATAGCTGAGGTGTGCCACAGCAACGGAGTATTGCTCCTTATAGACAATGCCCACGGTGCGTATCTGAGGTTTTTACCCAAATCAATGCACCCGATGGACCTTGGTGCGGATCTTTGCTGTGACAGCGCGCACAAGACCCTGCCCGTGCTTACGGGCGGAGCGTATCTTCACCTTGCGAGCAGCTTTGACAGGGATATCGCTTCAAGCGTTAGAGATGCGATGTGCCTTTTCGGCTCAACGAGCCCTTCCTATCTGATATTGCAGTCACTTGATGCGGCTAACGTGTATCTTGAGGATCACAGGGCGCGTCTTGCCCCGTTTATTGAAGCAATAGGAGGTATAAAAAATGAGCTTGCGGCTCACGGATATGCTTTATACGGAAGTGAAGCGTTGAAAATAACCTTGCAGACCAAAGCATACGGCTACGTTTGCTCGTCCTTTGCCGATATTCTTAAAAACAAGGGTATCGTTTGTGAGTTCTGCGACCCCGATTTTGTGGTCTTGATGCTCACCCCCGAGCTCGGATACGGAAGCCTTGAGAGGTTGAAGGATACTTTGCTTTCGATAGAGAGAAAAGCTCCGATCGACGGGAAGATACCGAGATTTGTCAAGGCTGAACGTGTGTACTCAATAAGGGAAGCGATAACTTCACAGAGCGAGACTGTACCGGCAAAAAGCTCTCTCGGACGCGTTGCGGCGCTGACGCATTGCTCGTGCCCGCCTGCGGTGCCCGTTGTGGTCAGCGGTGAGCGTATTGACGAAAGCGCGCTTGAATGCTTTGAATATTACGGAATAGAAGAAATAAAAGTTATCAAATAAATAAAAAGGGACTGAATTTTTCAGTCCCTTATCTTATTGAGAGATTTGCGGATGCAAGCGTGTCGATCCCGAAAAGGAAGAGCACGAGGTCAATATCGTTATCATCGATGTATTCTTCAATAGACCCTGTAAAATATCTTGGGTCTATAAGCTCCAGATCGTAGTGCTCAAGCAGGTACGGAGCAAGCGAGTGAGAGAAGCTGTCCTTTATGATAAGGAGGGTCTCTTTGCCCGTGTCTGCCGTGTCATATATCTTGACGTGCGCGTTATTGCCGCTTAAAAATACGCTGTATTTATCCTTCTTTGCAAGATAATCCGTATCATAGACTCCGTCGAAGGTATACTCGATGTCAACTATCTCGGTCTTGTATCTGCCCTTATCAACGGCAGGGGCGCTTATCGTATCCGCACCGACGAAGAAAAATCCGGACGTGGAATAAGTTGTGCCAAAGAACTCGTTTGAGAGCACGGTCGGGTGAAATGTGTTACGGAGCATCGGTGAATAACCAAGATGCTTTGAGAGCGCGCAATAAGCCGCGTATGCGCCTTCATCGGTCCAATGGTGGTCGGTCCTGTAGAACGCACCGTCAAAGGCGAGCTCGTTCGTAAGGCTTACGTGCATATCACCCACAAGATCCCAAGCTAGCTCGTTTCTCTCGGGGGAGTAGTATTGGGGGAGCATATCCTTAAATACGTCGACCTTTCTCGGTATGAGTGCGGATGTACTCGCCACTCCGCTTTCTTGGAGCGCGGTACTGAGCAGCTCTATTCTTTTGAGGTTGCTTTCAAGATAAGAGAGCTGTGCGTCGGTGTAGAGATCGGTTTCGATAAGATACCCGTCTCTGCCAAGCAGTACACCGTTGTTTTCATTCTTGCCCATAAGCAGCTCGACCGAAGCTTTAAGCTCTATCATAAGCGTGCGAAGATTTATCTGGTCTGAAAAATAATCGTGAAGCTGACGTGTATACGTTCCGTCCATCAGCTTTTCAAACGTAAAGCGGGGTGAGGTCTGAAGCATACGGTTTTCGTCCTCGGAGAAGCTCTTTGCCTTAACGAAGATATAGGAAAAGGAGAAAAACAGTACGATCGCCGCCAAAATAACGAGGAAAACGGTATTATTTACGTTCTTTTTCATATTTTTCTCCTTTCTCGGTTTAAAAAATCAAGGACTTATTAAAATCCTTGATTTTTCTTTTTTATTATTGTGTGACCGTTACGATGAAGCCATTCATATTGTCGCCCGAAATGTAGTAATCCTTATCCTTTGGAACGGGAACACTTGTGGGCTTGCCGGAGAGGGCAACGTAATATACCTCGTACGTTTTGCCGTTGTCGGCGGTAAAGGTGAGGTGGTCACCGCTTGCCTTGTGGTGGTCACGAAGAAGTGTGACGTACTCTTCAAGGCAGATGTTGTTCGTTTTGATGTAGTATGCGTGCTCATAGCCTACGTAGCGCAAGCGAACTCCCACCTGGGATTCATCGAAGCTTCTTTCGCAATTGCAATTTTCGGGATAGCGAACTATGAAGCCGTATTTATGCGCGTTATCGTAGATCCATTTGTAATTTGCTTTGAATACGCCCTCGGTAAGAGTGACGTTGTTCTGCGCATTTACGTCATAGTAGCGAAGAGAGATGGACATACCCGTTGCGTGATCGTAGAACTCGGGTTTCGTATCGTTCGCAACGTCACTTACAAGTGTTTCTGCGTCCGACCAGCCCCAAGCTACCACAAGGTCGCTTGCAGATCTGTTTTCTGCAACGCTGTCAAGTCCGAGCTGTGTGCAATAGTCCATCATCATGCGGTTGAAGGCGAGAAGTGTCGTCTCCTCAAGCACCGTGCTGGTAGCATAAGTGCCGAGATGGTAAGTGGATACCATTTTTCCGCCGACGGATATTTTTGTGTATTTATCGATCTCGGGATTATAGGCAGCATCATTTTTATATGCCCAAACGTTTTTGAGGTTGTTGGGTAGAGAGGAATAATCTATAACGTCGCTGCTGTCAACCTTATCCAAACCGTTCGTTTTATAGTCGAATTGATTTGCCTTGTCCACAACAAGAAGATTGCCTATCTTGATATCATCGGGATCGTAAGGAACCGTAGTCGTGTTATCGACAGGGGGTATTACGGGTGGCTGGGTCGTCTGATTGAGTCTGTCGACCACCTTGCTGACGATGAGTGTTGCAAGGGAGGCAAGAATAAGGATTATCACCACGAAGATGGCAATGACAAATCTCTGTCTTGATTTCGGGGACTTAAAGCCCTTTTTCTTATTTACAGTTCCGAAAGCCTTTGTTCTGGAGTCGTTTTTATTACTCATATTCGGTCCTTTCATTTACAAAAAATTTCCTTGGGCGGTGAAGCCCAAGGAAATAGAACAATCAAATTATTCAGCGTCCTTGATGGAGAAGTTCATTCTGCCCTTTGCGTCAACGCCCATATATTTAACTTTTACGGTGTCGCCAAGGCTAAGAACGTCCTCGACCTTGTCAATTCTCGTTTTTGCGATCTTGGAGATATGAACGAGACCCTCTTTTCCGGGTACGTATTCAACGAATGCACCGAATTCCTTAATGCCGGTGACTGTACCTGTGTAGACAGCACCAACCTCGGGTTCGAATACGATCGCGTCGATACAAGCCTTTGCGGCTGCTGCACTCTCACCGTTAACGGCTGCGATTCTGATAGTACCGTCATCCTCGATGTCGATCTTTGCGCCTGTGTCTGCAACGATCCTTTGGATCACGGAGCCACCCTTACCGATAACCTCACGGATCTTGTCGGGGTCGATCTTCATAGTTGTCATCTTGGGAGCATACTTGGAAACCTCTGCACGGGGTGCGGGGATTGCCTTGAGAAGTACTTCGTCGATGATGTAATCTCTGCCTGCGTGAGTCTGCTCAAACGCCTTTTTGATGATCTCGGGTGTAAGACCGTCGATCTTAAGGTCCATCTGAATGGATGTGATACCCTTATGTGTACCTGCTACCTTGAAGTCCATATCGCCGTAGAAGTCCTCAAGACCCTGAATGTCAAGCATTGTGTCCCAAGAGCCGTCCTCTGCTGTGATAAGACCGCAGGAGATACCTGCAACGGGAGCCTTGATCGGAAC